>JBJSXO010000201.1:0-3490 GCA_046086425.1 Actinomycetota bacterium
CTACCAGACGTGGCAGAGGATCTCGCCGCCCACCCGACGCTTGCGCGCCTCGCGGTCGGTCATCAGACCCTGATTGGTCGACAGGACGGCGATCCCCATTCCCCCGAGCACGCGGGGGACGTCGGTCGCCTTGGTGTACACACGCAGCCCGGGCTTCGAAACCCGTCGGAGGCCGGAGATCGTGCGCTTGCGGTCCTGGCTGTACTTGAGGACGATGCGCAGCCGGGGGGACGGACGTTCCGGGTCCTGCTCCACGGAGTAGCCCTCGACGTAGCCCTCGCTCACGAGGATCTTCGCCAGCGCCTCCTTCACCTTGGAGCTCGGCATCACCACGTCGTCGTGGAACGCCATGTTGGCGTTCCGCAGCCGGGTGAGCATGTCCGCGATGGGGTCGGTCATCGTCACGCGCCTGCCCCCCTCACCACGACGCCTTCGTCACGCCGGGGATCTCCCCTGCGTGCGCCATCTCGCGGAAGCAGACTCGGCAGAGGCCGAACTTCCGATAGACCGAGCGCGAGCGGCCACACCGGCGGCACCGGGTGTAGCCACGAACCTTGAACTTCGGCTCGCGCTGCTGCTTCTGGACGAGTGCCTTCTTGGCCATCGATCACCCCTACTGGGTCTCGCGACGGAACGGGAACCCGAGCGCACGAAGAAGCGCTCGTCCCTGCTCGTCGGTTTCCGCCGTCGTCACGATCGTCACGTCCATCCCGCGGACGGTATCGATCTTGTCGTAGTCGATCTCCGGGAAGATCAGCTGCTCGGTCACACCGAACGTGTAGTTGCCTCTCCCGTCGAACGAGTTCGGGTTGAGGCCGCGAAAGTCTCGGATGCGGGGGATCGCCACGCTCACGAGCCGGTCGTAGAACTCCCACATCCGGGCTCCCCGCAGCGTGACCTTCGCACCGATCGCGTTCCCCTCACGGAGCTTGAATCCCGCGATCGACTTCTTCGCCCGGGTCACGAGCGGCTTCTGTCCGGTGATCACGGTGAGATCGGCCACGGCACCGTCGAGCAGCGATGCCTGCTGGGTTGCCCGCCCCACACCGCAGTTGAGGACGATCTTCTCCATGCGGGGCACTTCCATGATGTTGCCCAGGCCGAGCTCCTTCTGGAGCGCGCCGCGCAACTCGGTCTCGTACTTGACCTTGAGCCGGGGTGCGGTCACCGTCGTCATCACAGATCCTTCCCGCACTTGCGGCACACGCGCACCTTGTCGGATCCCTCCGACCGGTACCCGATCCGGGTCGGGCCGCAGGAGCCGCAGACGATGGCGACGTTCGACACGTGGATCGGCATGTCCTTGTCGATGATCCCGCCCTGCATCGTGGCCTTGGTCGACCGCTGGTGGCGCTTGGCCACGTTGACGCCGTCGACGATCACCTTGTTGCGCTCGCGCAGCACGCGGGTGACCTCACCCTGCTTGCCCACGTCCTTGCCCGTGATCACCTGGACCCGGTCGCCCTTCTTCAGCTTCATGGGTCAGATCACCTCCGGCGCCAGCGACACGATGCGCATGAACTTGCGGTCACGCAGCTCTCGACCCACCGGGCCGAAGATGCGGGTTCCCCGGGGCTGCATCTGGTCGTTGATGAGCACCGCGGCGTTCTCGTCGAACCGGATGTAGCTGCCGTCGGGCCGACGCCGTTCCTTCTTCGTGCGCACGACCACGCACTTCACGACATCACCCTTCTTCACGGCAGCGCCGGGAACGGCATCCTTCACCGTGGCGACGAAGACGTCGCCGATGCCCGCGTAACGCCGGCGGCTGCCACCGAGGACCTTGATGCACAGGACCTCGCGTGCGCCGGAGTTGTCGGCCACCCTGAGTCGGCTCTCCTGCTGGATCATCTCGTCACCGCGCCCGTTCGAGCACTTCGACGAGCCGCCAGCGCTTCTGCTTCGACAGCGGCCGCGTCTCGGTGACCCGCACGCGGTCACCCTCGCGGGCGTCGTTGGCGTCGTCGTGGGCGTAGAGCCGCTTCGTCCGCTGCATCGTCTTGCCGTAGCGGCCGTGCTGCACACGGTCCACGACGGCGACCACCACCGTCTTGTCCATCTTCGCCGAGACCACGATCCCTTCACGGGACTTGCGCCCGTTGGGGCGGGCCTCGGTCGCCTGCTCGTCGGCCATGATCAACCTTCCTCCGCGGCAGTCAGCGCCTCGGCCGCTTCGATCTCGCGAGCCCGCAGGAGCGTCTCGCAGCGGGCGATGGACCGCCGGACCTGCGGGATGCGCGCGGTGTTGTCGAGCTGCCCGGTCGCGTTCTGGAAGCGGAGGTTGAACAGCTCCTCCTTGAACGTGCGCAGCTGGTTCTGGAGCTCGGTGTCGTTGAGCTCGCTCAGCTCGGTTGCCTTCATCACGCCTCCTCCTGGCGAACGATGAAGCGCGTCTTGATCGGCAGCTTGTGTCGGGCCAGTCGCATCGCCTCGCGAGCCGTGGCCTCGGGCACACCCGACAGCTCGAACATCACCCGTCCCGGCTTCACCACGGCGACCCAGCGCTCCGGGTTCCCCTTGCCCGACCCCATTCGTGTCTCGGCGGGCTTCTGGGTGACGGGCTTGTCGGGGAAGATGTTGATCCACACCTTCCCGCCCCGCTTGATGTAGCGGGTCATCGCGATACGGGCGGCCTCGATCTGACGGTTGGTGATCCAACCCGGCTCCAGCGCCTGGATCCCGTAGTCGCCAAACGTGATCTTCGTCCCGCCCTTGGCCGCTCCGGTCATGCGACCCCGGTGCGTCTTGCGATGGCGGACCTTCCTCGGCATCAACATCGGGGGCTACCTCAGTCCTCGTCGCCGTGGAACTTCGGCGCCTCGTGGTGCTGGCGCGTCCGGCGCTCGATCTCCTCTTCCTCGGCGAGGAGGCGCTCGAGCTCGGGGTCGGCCTCCTTCACCAGCGGTGTCGCCTCTTCGGTGACCTCGTCACCGGCCGACTCCACCGGCACCTCGACCGAGTCGTCGGCCCGGCGCCGTCCACCCCCGGCGCTGACGACGCGGCGCTTGGCCGGACCGGTCGCCTCACCGACCGCCATCGCCGCCTCGCGGGAGATCTTGTCCTCCACCGCCGACTTGTACGGGAGGATCTCGCCCTTGTAGATCCAGACCTTGACGCCGATGCGCCCGAAGGTCGTACGGGCCTCGGCCTGTCCGTAGTCGATGTCGGCCCGCAGGGTGTGCAGGGGCACCCGACCCTCGCGGTACCACTCGCGTCGTGACATCTCCGCCCCGCCGAGGCGCCCGCCGCACTGGACCCGGATGCCCTGGGCGCCCGCCTTCATGGCGGTCTGGACGGCCCGCTTCATCGCTCGCCGGAACGAGACCCGGCCCGCGAGCTGGTCGGCGACGCCCTGCGCGATGAGGGTGGCGTCGAGCTCGGGCTGCTTGATCTCCTGGATGTTGAAGTGGATCTTCGGGTTGCCCGTGATCTTGAGCAGCCCGGCCCGGAGCCGATCGGCTTCGGCGCCCCGGCGCCCGATGACGATCCC
>JBJSXO010000202.1:0-4753 GCA_046086425.1 Actinomycetota bacterium
ACGCCGAGGCCGAGGAGGCCTGGCGGCGCCTCGGGACCCGGGACCGCCGGCGGGCGGCGACCCGGCCCGCGCCGACGTCCTGGGCTGCGCTCGCGCGCGTCGAAGACGACGCCGAGCTCCTGCTCGCGGCGCGGCGGCTCCTCGTCGACGACCCCCGGCACCCGGGGCCGGTCCGGCTCTGCGTGGACCACCCGGAGGCGTGGCGGGGCCAGCCCGTCGAGGTCCGCAACGTACCGGTCGCGGGCGGGGTCGTGTCGTTTGCGGTCCGTTGGCACGGATCGCGCCCGGCGTTGCTGTGGGACGCACCGCACGGGGTGTCGGTGCGGGCCCCGGCGCTCGACCCGGACTGGGAGTCCGGCCCGAGCTCGGGGGAGGCGCTCCTCGGGCCGGCCGCCGCGGCCGGGTGACCGCACGGGCTCTGCCGTTCACCCCGCGTCGGTGATGCGCAGCGTCGCGATCTCACCCGGGCGGAGATCGACCTCGCCGGCGAACGTCTCGAGCGGCGCGCCGAGCAGGTCGACGACCCAGCCCGCGACGGGCGCGCCGTCACGGGCGATCCCGACCGTGGCCGGCGCGAGCCCGGGGTTGAACACCCGCAGCGTCAGGCCGCCGGCTTCGCGCAGCACCGCGGAGACCGCCGCGCCGGTGACTGCGAGCGCCTGACCCGACCGCGCCCGGTGTCCTGTGCCGGGGCGCCCGCACTCGAACGGGACGAGCACCTCGTCGGCTACGGCGAACAGGTCGGCGTCCTCCCACCCGCCCGAGTGGGGGAGCAAGGCGTAGTCGAACGCCAACGGCTTCTGGAGCTGGGCCCCGACCACGGGCAGGAGCGGTCCGGCCGGGTTCGGGCGCAGCGCGGGCTCGGCCCGGGACAGATAGCCCGTGGCCCGCAGGAGGGTCAGCGCGAGCTCGTGGCCCCCGTCGACCACCTCGTACTCGAGCAGGCCGTCGTGGAGCACGGCGAGCCCGGTCTCGCCGTCGGAGCAGTCGACGAAGCGGCGGGACACGAAGGTGGGCAGTCCCGGCTCGTGGGGCCCGCCTTCGGCGGTGAGGCCGCGACGTACCACGGCGAAGGCACATTCGGCGTCGGAGCCCGTCACCGGCCGGGGCAGCGGGAAGTGCGCGCGGAGCCGGTGGTCGCGCGCGCGGTGGTCCAGCTCGACGTGCACCCGGAGGAAGCGCTCGTGGTCTCGCAGCTCGAGCGTGGTGCGGACCTCGGCGAGGACGGTCTCGTCGGATCGCCGCCCGCAGGAGAGGTGGTCGCCCAGCGCGTGGGCGGGCCAGCGGTATACGGCGGTGACGAGGACCCGGGCGCGCACCGGGCCTGACTCGAGCACGCGGACCTGCACGAACTCGGGGCGCTCGACGAGGTAGTCCTCGGTGGGCGGCGAGTAGGTGTAGGTGTCGCCACCGTCGCCGCCGTCCACCAGGCGGTTGGCGTCGCGCACCGTCACCCCGTCGGGGGTGGTCAGGGTCAGCGTCCCGTCGGTGACGTCGACCGCGACGCAGAGGTGCTCGTTGGCGAGACCCTGGCGCCCCGTCACGATCGTGGTCGTCGGGGAGGGACCCGGCTCGGGCCGGATGGTGGTCCAGCCGTACCCGGGGACCTCGGGCACCGTGACGAGCACCTGACGGGTCGGGGGCAGCGTCTGGCGCAGCCGGATCGTCCGCCCGCCGTCGCCGTCCTCGAGCAGCGCTTCGCGCAGGTCGTCGAGATCGAGGAGCGGGTCGCCCGGCGCCGCGGCCATGATCTCGACGTCGACGGAGTCGTCCGTGGTCACCGTTCGCGTGGCCGCGGTCACCGGCTGGCCCGCGAACTCGTGCCCGCGCATCATGTCGAGCACCCAGCGGATCCCTCGGCCGACGACGACCGTCGAGATGCCCTGCACGGTCGAGGTGTCGACCACCTGGGTAGGGCACGGGGTGCCGTCGTCGGTGACGTAGTGGAGCGGGCCCCCACCGGGGACCCGGAGCGCGACCATTCCGGCGCGCGTGACCGGGGTGGGGTTGATCACCACGGTGTGGTCGGGCGGTGCATCGACCGACTCGGCGACATGGTGGACCACGGCCCGGGTGAGCCCGTCGCAGAGGTGACGCGCCTCCTGGTACCGCGCCATCACCGCGTCGACGACGTCGTCGTGGCTGCACGCGCACGAGGAGTCGTGCGCGCTGTTGAGGACGAGCAGTTCCCAGGCCTCGTCGAAGAGCCGCGTCGGGTACGCGTCGGGCGCGACGAACAGGGCCGAGAGCGGCTCGGCGCGCCGCTCGAGTGCCCGCTCCGCGGCCGCGCACGCCTGGTGCACGTCGACGCGATTGGAGGCCACCCCCATCAGCACGTTGGCGCGGGCGCCCGAGCGCAGCTCCCCGTGCCACTCCGGCAGGCCCGTGACCGGCTGGCCCGCCAGGTACTCGGGGAGCGACGTGATCGTGAAGTGGTACTCGTCCTGCGCAGCGTTGGCCGCGGCGACCACGTCACCGAGCCCGGCCTGCGGCAGCTGGTGATCGGTGCCGTTCATCAGGAGGAGACCGCCGTCGTCGAGCAGGACCTCGCCCATCTCGTGCTGGAAGCCACGCGTCCGGGTGACGAGTCGCTCCGGGTCGTCGGGGAGATCGCGTCCGTTCGAGTAGGAGCCGTAGAGGTACTCGGCCCGGATGCGGGAGCCGTCGGGGGCGACCCACCAGAAGGCGTTCCGGTCGACCGCGGCGGGAACCCCGCGCCACACCACTGCATGCTCGAGCCCGGCGAGCCGCAGGAGCTGGGGCATCTGGGCCACATGCCCGAACATGTCGGGGAGGTAGCCCACCGGCATCACGCCGCCGAGCTCGGATGCCCGCAGCATCCCGCGTCGGAGGTTGCGGACCATGGTCTCGCCCGAGACCATGTACTCGTCCATCAAGCACGCCCACGGACCGATCGAGACCCTCCCGCTCGCGACCAGCCGTGCGATGGTGGGGGCGGCGTCGGGGCGCACGGCGAGGTAGTCGTCGAGGACGACGGTCTGGCCGTCGAGCAAGAAGCGCGAGAAGGACAGGTCGCGATCGAGCATCGGCAGCAGCGTGTCGAGCAGGCCGACCAGGCGGAGCCGGAACACCTGGAACGGCTCGTACCACTCGCGGTCCCAGTGCGTGTGGGGGACGATGGCGACCTCACGCGGGCTCACGGCCGAGAGCATACGGTGGCCCCCGCGTGCGCTCCGATGCTCGCTACGCTCCCCCGGTGGCCGGGCTGGACCTCGCGCGGACGTCGGTGTTCCTCGACTTCGACGGCACGCTCACGCCCACCGACACGGGGGTGCGCCTCCTCGAGCGCCTGGCGCCCGCGGAGTGGCGGTCGCTCGACACCGAACGGCTGCGCCGCGAAGCCGGCACCCGGGCGTGCCTGCTCGACCAGTGGGAGCTCCTGCCCCACGACGAGTCGGTCCTGCGCGACGCCCTCGGCGACGTCGTCGTCGACCCGGACGCCCGCGGGCTGGTCGACGACCTGCGCGCCGCGGGTGCCGAGGTGGTCGTCGTCTCCGATGGCTTCGGCTTCTTCGCCACCGAGGTCGCCGAGGCTCTGGGGGTCCCGGTCCTCACCAATGCCGTCGACTGGACGACGGGGCGGCTCGAGTTCCCGCACGAGGAACGCTGCTGCGCCTGCTCGAGCTGCGGCGTGTGCAAGCAGGCACCGATCAAGGATGCCCGCCACCGGGGTCGCAGCACGGTCCTCGTCGGCGACGACGCCACCGACCACAAGGCGGCGCTGCTCGCGGACCTCGTGCTCGCCAAGGGCGCACTGGCGCGGTGGTGCGGCCTCCAGGGCGTGCCCTTCCTCCCGTTCGCGACCCTCGCCGACGTACGGGTCACGTTGCGAGAGGGGTCCGGCGCCCCGATCGGGTCGCGCGTGGGGTGGACGGCGTGATGCGGGTGGCGCTGGGGTCCGACGAGGTGACGCCGCTCACCGACGCGGTGATCGTCGACCTCGAGCAGCGTGGTCACGAGGTCGTCCGGGTCGGGCCGCCGGCCGGCGACGACGAGCAGTGGGCGGCGGTGGGGCGGCGAGTCGGGGAGCTGGTGGCCGGGGGGCACTGTGCGACCGGGGTGCTGTTCTGCTGGACGGGGACCGGGGCGTCGATCGCCGCGAACAAGGTGGCCGGGGTGCGGGCGGCGCTGTGCGGCGACGCGGTGACGGCGGCGGGAGCCCGGCGCTGGAACGACGCCAACGTGCTGGTGATCAGCCTGCGGGCCACCAGCGCCCCGGTTGCCGCCGAGATGCTCGACGCGTGGTTCTCCACCGGGCCCGATCCCGGCGAGGCGGCCAACATCGCGGCGCTCGAGCCCGGCGCACCCGAGCCGCCGACCGCGGCCGGGCCGGCGCGCCCGTCCACGAAGAAGGAGACGCCATGAAGGTCCCGTTGACCGTGCTCGACCACATCGAGCGGGCCGAGCTCGTCTACGGCGACCGTATCGGCGTCGTCGACGAGCCCGACCAGCCCGCCGCGTCGTGGGGTGCGCTCACCTACGCGCGCATGGCCGAGCTGGCCCGGGCCCAGGCCGCCGGGCTCGACGCGCTCGGCGTGGAGATGGGTGAGCGGGTCGCGATGGTGAGCCACAACTCGGCGCGCTTGCTCACCGCGTTCTTCGGGGTGAGCGCCTACGGCCGGGTGCTCGTGCCGGTGAACTTCCGACTCGTCGCCGACGAGGTGGCGTACATCGTCGAGCACTCGGGCGCGCAGGTGCTGCTCGTGGACCCGGAGCTCGACGAGGCGCTTGC
>JBJSXO010000203.1:0-2796 GCA_046086425.1 Actinomycetota bacterium
GGAGTCGGCGATCCACTCGAGCAGCGCGTCGTCCTGCGCGTCGAGGTAAGCGCACGACCGGTGGATCGCCACCGGGTCGGGGTCCTTGTTCCACCCGAGCACCTTCGTGGCGAAGCCGGTGTGGAGCAGGAGCATGTCGCCGGGCTCGACGACCACCTCGTCGGCCGCCATGATCTCGCGCAGCGTGGCCAGGTTCACACCTCGCCACTCGTCACCGAGGTGGTGCGCAAGGTCGACGAGGACGCCGCGACCCTGCACACCGTGGAAGGCCATGTGCTCGAGGCCGAGGTGGTGCGCGTACGAGGCGTGACCGCACCCGTCGCCGGCCGCGTCGTTCGACGGGCCGACGAGGTCGATCCCGGCGCGGTAGCCGTTGTAGCAGACGGCCTCCTCGACGCCGTCACCGTCGGCGTCGAACTCCGCGCCCACGTGCGCGAGCGAGTCCCACTGCGTGGAGTACTGGAGCCAGAGCGTCACCGCATCGTCGGCCCACACGTCGAGGAACCCGGGGCCGCCTTCGTCCATGTCGCGCATGAGGACGTTGAAGAAGACCTCCGGGTTCCCGTGCATGTCCTCGGTGGGCGCGAGCCGCGGCGGGTGGCGCCGTTGGTTCAGCGCGGTCCCACCGGGGAAGTCCAGGGGCAGGCTCAACGAGAACGTGATGCCGGCCCGGACTTCGGCCACCCCCGCGAGCACCTTCTCGGGAGTGAGCAGGTTGATGCGCCCGAGCTCGTCGTCGTCGCCCCAGTCCCCCCAGGTCGATCCCTCCGGTCGGCGCGTCCAGCGAGCGGCCACCCGTGTCTCCTCGCTCGGGACCGGTCGTGCGTGTACTGGTCCGCGCGCTGGACCGGGCACCGATCGGTCGGCGTTGCGTTACGCTACCGCGCCATGAGCGACCAGTCGCAGGGTGTGCCCGGCACCGGCGCGCGGGACTTCGTGGTGTCCGGCGACGGACACCTGCTCGAGCCCGTCGACCTGTTCGTCACCCGCCTCCCCAAGCACCTGCGCGAGCGGGGGGTGTGGGAGGAGGACTTCGAGGTGGAGCCATTCGTCGAGGGCGGCCCCACCGTCTTCCGGCGCCTGCACACCCCGGGGTTCGACGGCTGGACCGTGTCGCGGTACCGCCAGACCGGCGGCCGGACCCCCGAGGGCGACCCGGAGACCATCCTCGAGGACATGGACCTCGACGGGGTGGACGCGCAGGTGATGCACCCGAACCTGTCCCTGTTCGGGCTCTACTCCGATGACCACGAGCTCTCCATGGCCCACGCTCGCGTCTACAACAATTACGTCATCGAGCGGTTCACACCGTACTTCTCGCGCATCGCACCCACGGCGCCCGTGCCGATCACCGACGTCGCCGACGCCGTGGCCGAGATCGAGCGGGTCGCCTCGGCGGGGTTCCGCGCCGTGTTGCTCCCCGCCACCCCGCCGCAGCCGTACTGGTCCCGCGACCTCGACCCGATCTGGAACGCGATCCAGGCCGCCGGGATGCACGCGTTCTTCCACACCCAGACCGGGGGCGTGAAGGTGAACGACCCCGACTCCTCGACCATGCGCACGGTGCTCGGCGTCACCGAGGAGGTCAACAAGCCGATGACGCCGAAGGTCGCCTCCCGCCGCATGGTGACCCAGTGCGTGTACAGCACCGTCGTGCCTCAGCAGATCATCATCGAGCTCATCGCCGGCGGTGTGCCCGAGCGATTCCCCGATCTCCACTTCGCGCTGATCGAGTTCAACGCCCACTGGCTCGCGTCGCTGATGGGCGCGATGGACAAGGCCTGGACCACCGGGATCGGGCAGGACGCCGACTGGTGGATCGGGCGCTGGGACGACAGCCGCCCGGCCACCGACCAGCCGAACATGGCCCGTCTGTTCCAGATCAACGAGAAGTGGCTCTACCCGCTCAAGCCCAGCGAGTACGTACGGCGCCAGTTCCACGTGCAGTTCCAGGACGACCCCGTCGCCATCGCCTGCCGCCACGCGACTGGGGTGTCGAGCATCGTGTGGGGCAACGACTACCCGCACGCCGAGGGCACCTTCCGCGGGAGTCGCGAACTGATCGCAACCCAGTTTGCGGGTGTGCCGGCCGACGAGCGCGCGGCCATGCTCGGCGGGACCCTCGGCGGCCTCCTGGGCCTCGCCGCTCCCGCCGGCACTGCGGCCTGATCCGCCCGCCGGCGTCACGAGGGGTCGTCGCCTTGCCCACGCACACCTTCGAGGGACGGGTCGCCGTGGTCACCGGCGCCGGGCGGGGCATCGGTCGCGCCTACGCAAGGCTCTTCGCCGAACGGGGCGCGCGCGTGGTGGTCAACGACCTCGGCGGCTCGACCACGGGCATCGGATCCGATCCCGGGCCTGCGGCGACCACCGTTGCGGAGATCACTGCCGGCGGCGGCATTGCGGTCGCCGACCAGCACGACGTCGCGACCGGTACCGGCGCCGACGCGCTCGTCGCAGTCGCCGTGGAGCGGTTCGGTCGTGTCGACGTGCTCGTGCACAACGCCGGGATCATGCGCTGGGCCGCCATGCCCGAGGTGGACGCCGCCGACCTCGACGCCCATCTCGCCGTGCACGTGGACGGCGCGTTCCACACCGTGCGCGCGGCGTGGCCCACCATGGTCGACCAGGGGTACGGGCGGATCGTCCTGACCACGTCCACCGGCCTGCTCGGCCTCCCGGCCAACCTCGCCTACGCCACGGCCAAGGCCGGGGTGGTCGGGATGATGCGTAGCCTCGCCCTGGCCGGTGAACCGCACGGCATCCGGGTCAACTGCGTCGCGCCGGCCGCGTACA
>JBJSXO010000204.1:0-3403 GCA_046086425.1 Actinomycetota bacterium
GCTGGCTCGGCGTCGCCCTCGCCGAGGAGCGTGGTGGGCTGGGCCTCGGCATGGTGGAGCTCGCGGTGCTGCTCGAGGAGATCGGTCGCCACGCGACCCCGGTGCCCTTTGCGCCGACCGTCCTGGCGATCGACGCGCTCGATGCCGCCGACCGGTCCGAGGACGTGGAGCGGCTGGTGTCGGGCGAGATCGTCGGCGCGGTGGCGTGGAGCGTCCGTCCCGATGCGGTCATCGCCCGGGAGTCCGGCGGGGCCTGGGTGCTCGACGGTCGGGCCGACCCCACGGTTGCGGCCCCGTCCGCGTCGCTCCTGCTCGTGGTCGCGGCCACCCCCGACGGCCCGGGCCTGTTCCGGGTCGACCTCGACGTTGCGGGCCGTCCGGCAGCGGAGCCGGCCGTCGACCGCACCCGTCAGCTGGGCTGGCTCGACTTCTCGGCGACCCCGGCCGAGCGCCTCGGCGGGGCCGATGCCGTCGACGCATTGGTCGACCGGGGTGCGGTGTTCGCGTCGGCAGAGATGCTCGGCGGGGCCGGACGGGTCCTCGAGATGACGGTCGAGTACGCCAAGGACCGGGTGCAGTTCGGCCGCCCCATCGGGAGCTTCCAGGCCCTCAAGCACAAGTGCGCCGACATGCTCGTCGACGTCGAGGGCATGCGGTCCACCGTGTTCTGGGCCGCCTGGTGCATCGGTGCTGGCGACGCCGAGGCGTCGGTGGCCGCGTCCACGGCCAAGGTCTGGACCGCCGAGGCCTCGAAACGGGTGATGGCCAACGGGCTCCAGATCCACGGGGGCATCGGCTTCACCTGGGAGCACGACCTGCACCTCTTCTTGAAGCGCGCGCAACTCGACCAGTTGACCTTCGGCGACGCGGCGTATCACCGGATCCGCCTCGCAGCGCTGTTGCGCCCCCGCGTGGCCGCGGGGACCGGCGTCATCTGAGCCGAGCGCGGCCCTGGCGGTTCGGTCAGGGCCGAGCCGCGCGTGCGCGTAGGGCGTTGCGGTCGGGCTTGCCCGCAGCGAGCAGTGGGAACGCGTCGAGCACGATGACGCGCTCGGGCGTCTTGAACCGGGCCACCCCCTGCTGCGCAAACCAGGCTCGGCACGCGTCGAGGTCGAAGGGGCCGGCGGCGAGCACGAACGCGCACACGCGCTCACCGAGCCGGTCATCGGGGTAGCCCACGGCTACGGCCTGCTTGACGCGCGGGTGGGCTTCGAGCGTGTGCTCGACCTCGGCGGCCGAGATGTTCTCGCCGCCCCGGATGATGATGTCCTTGATCCGCCCCACGATCGTGAGCCAGCCGTCGGCGTCGATGGTCGCGAGGTCGCCGGTGCGGAACCAGCCGTCGGTCACCACTGCGGCGGTCTGCTCGGCGACCGCGTACCCGCTGAACAGCTCGGGCCCCTGCACCCACAGCTCGCCCGGCTCGCCGGTCGCGACCTCGCGGTGGCTCTGCGGATCGGTTGCCCGGAGCGCCACTGCGCCGATCGCCCGGCCGTCGGTCTCTGCCGCACGTCGTAGGGGGTCGTCGGCCCGGCTGGTCGCGATGGTCGGCGCCTCGGTCGATCCGTAGGTCCGCTTCACCCGACAGCCCAGGACCCGGCTCGCCTCCTCGACGAAGGCCGCGCTGACACCGCCGCCGCCGCTGGACACCAGCGCGAGGCTGGCGACCTTCTCGGGAGAGAACCCGGGGTCGTGCATCAGCCCGACGAAGAACGTCGTCGGCCCCACCATGAACGACACCCGTTCGCGTGCGATCGTGTCGAGCGCACGACCGGTGTCCCAGCGCTCCACCAGGTACGAGGTGAACGGCGCCGCGCCGGGGACGAGCACCCCGTTGAGCAAGCCGCTCACGTGGGCGATCGGAGCGGGCATGAGCACGACATCGTGGCGGTGCAGGCCGTGCACCTCGGCCATCATCTGCGCCTTGTACGCCAGGCTGCGCTGCGTGTGCAGGGCGGCCTTCGGCCCGCCGGTGGACCCGGCCGTGAAGATGACCACGGCGAGGTCCTCGGGCCGGGCCTCGGACCCCGAGACCGGCGCGCCGTCGAGTAGTGCCGCGAAACGGGAGGCGGGCCCGCGGATCTCGTCGCCGGGCAGCCACATCGCCGGCTCGATCGCGCCCAGCATGAGGTCGACCTCGGCGCCGCCGGCGAGATGGTGGACGGGCGCGGCGATGGCGCCCAGGCGCCACACAGCACGGTAGAGCACGACCACCTCGTGCCAGTTGGGTGCCTGCCAGGCCACCACGTCGCCCCGCCCGACGCCGCAAGCCGCCAGCCCCCCGGCGACCCGGGCGACCATGGCCTCGAGCGCAGCGCCGTCCAGGCGGGTGCCGGTGGACTCGTCGACGACCAGATCCCCGCGCGAGCGCAGGGCCGCGCCGGTCAGCAGCGCGTCGAGCGAGGGGAGGTCCCAGGGTCCCCCGGGCGCGCGGTACTCGGCGGCTCTCGGGTGCTCGTAGGTGGGACGCAGGGCCATGGTCGGCTCAGCCGGGACGGCCGCGCCACGCGTTCCCGGCGGGGGTGGCGCCGCGCAGCACCTGCGACCCGATGAAGTTCCTCTGGATCTCCACCGTGCCGGCCCCGATGCACAGACCGCGGATGTCCCGGTACACCCGCTCCACCGGGTACTCCCGGCTGAAGCCGTAGCCCCCCAGCATCTGGATGGCCTCGTCACAGACGAACTTGGCGGCGAGGTTCGCTGCGGTCTTGGCCATCGCGGTCTCGAGCGGGGGAGGGGTGCCGTGGCGCCCGGCGAGGTGGACTGCGCGCTTGAGCAGCATGCGGGCCCCCTCGAGCTGGGTCGCCATGTCGGCGACCTTCCACTGGAGTCCCTGGAGGTCGGCAAGGGGCCGCCCGCCGATGGTGCGCTCGTTGGCGTAGCCCACCGCGTACTCGAGCGCGCCCTGGGCGGCGCCGATGCACATGGCGGCGTTGCCGCAGCGTTCGTGGTTGATGTGGCTGATCAGGGTCTTGAACGACTCGGAGTCGCTCGGGTCACCTGCGAGGAGGACGTCCTCGGGTGCGATGTACACGTCGTCGAACGCCAGCTCGGCTTCGCTCGTCCCGCGCAGGCCCATCTTCACGTGGGTGCCGGCAATGGTGACCCCTGGCGACTGCAGGTCGACGACGACTGCGCCGATGCCCTTGGATCCCTCGCTCCCGGGGAATCGGCACCACACCAGGCACACCCGGGCCTTGTGGCCTCCGGTGACGTAGTTCTTGTAGGCGTTCAGGCGGTAGCCGTCGCCGTCGGGGGTGAGCCGGGCCCGCATGTGGTTCACCGCAGAGCCCGCCTCGGTCTCACTGATCCCGATGCAGAACAGGGCCTCACCCGTGGCGGCCATGGGCAGCCACTTCTCCTTCATGGCGTCGTGGCCGAGGTGCTCGATCGCGCGCGGCGG
>JBJSXO010000205.1:0-7140 GCA_046086425.1 Actinomycetota bacterium
CCATCGTGCGCATCTCGTGGGTGTGCGGGCGGCACGGCACGAACATGGTAAAGACCATCCTGCGGCTCATGGCCGAGCACGATGAGCTGCGCTTCGTCGACGACCAACACGGCAACCCGACCTTCGCCGAGGACCTCGCCCCGTTGCTGCGTCGACTGGCCGCGGAGCGGCGCACCGGGACCTTCCACGCCACCAACCAGGGTGTTACCACGTGGTTCGAGTTCGCGCGGTCGGTACTCGCGGCGGCCGGACAGGACCCGGCCCGCGTCGCGCCGATCGCCACTGCCGAGCTCGACCCACCGCGGCCCGCACCGCGACCCGCCAACTCGGTCCTGGACAACGCGGTGCTGCGCGCCGAGGGAATCCCGCTGCTCCCGGACCACCGCGAGTCGCTCGTGCGACTCGTACGGGAGCTGACTGCATGACCCCTCGGGTCCGGGTCGTGGTCGTCGACTACGACGGAGGTGACCTGACCCTCGAGTGCCTCCGGAGTCTCGTCGCCACCGACTGGCCTGCGGACGCCCTGGAAATCGTCCTCGTCGACAACGCTTCACCCAGTCCGGTCGTCGACATCGTGTCCGAGGAGCTGCCGTCGGTTCGGGTGGTCCGTGCTGCGGCGAACCGCGGCTTCGGGGCCGGATGCAACCTCGGCCTGCGCGACCTCGACGCCGTCGACTATGCCGCGCTCGTGAACAACGACGTGGTCGTCCCGGCCGGCTGGCTCCACCCGCTCGTCGAGGCCTTCGGCACCGAGGCAGCCATCGGCGCCACGTGCCCGAAGATCCTCCTGCACGACCGGTACCGGGAGGTCGTCGTCGATGCTCCCACCAGCACCCGCCGGCTGGACCGCCGGCCTCGGGGGGTGTGCGTGCTCGGCTTCCGCGCTGCGGACCGCGATCTCTGGGCGCGGGTCCGGTTCCCGTCGGGATTCTGGGGACCCGAGTACGCACGCGAGCAGGCCGTCGTGCAATGGACCGGGAACGGAGGCCCGGCGACGCTGCTCGTGCCCGCCGTGGACGGGCCGACCGAGCTGCTCCTCGCCGCGGATCGGCCCACGCGGGTGACCCTGTCCACCGCCGGGGGGACGACGGCCGTGATCGCGACATCGACGCCGACGTGGCACACGGTGCCCGAAGGTGGTGACGCGCTCGACGTGATCCACAACGTCGGCAGCACGATCGGTCCCGACGGGTACGGCACGGACCGCGGCTACCTCGAGGTCGACCGCGGCCAGTACGACGATCCGGTCGACGTAGGTGCGTGGTGCGGTGCCGGAGTCCTGCTCTCCCGCGACTACCTCCACGATGTCGGCATCTTCGACGAAGAGCTCTTCCTCTACTACGAGGACATCGAGCTGGCGTGGCGTGGCGCAACCCGCGGATGGAGGTATCGCACTGCCCCCGAATCGGTGGTTCGGCACGTCCACTCGGCGTCGACCAGCGCGAACGCACTCCGGACGAGCGAGCTCAACGAGCGCAACCGGCTCTTGGTGCTGGCCCGCCACGGGCCGCGTGCCGCGACGCGACGCGCGTTGTGGCGCTTCGGACTGGCCACCGCGTCCTACGCCCGCCGGGACCTGGCCGCTCCGGTTGCACGTGGTGACGCGCCGAACCCACGAACGGTCTCGATGCGACTGCGCGCGCTCGGAGGCTTCGTCCGTCGGGCTCGGGTCTTCTCCCGGACCAACCGCTCGATCGGACCGGACGCGAAATAGACTCATCGTCCCGGCCTTCGCAGCCAGGCGTCCGAGTGGAGGCAGACCCATTTCCGACCAGACTCTGGTGAAGCGCGTTCGCACGATCCGCATCGACGTCTGGTTCCCCACTGTCGTCGTGGGCGCGGTGCTGCTGCTGAGCGCTCTCGGGATCTCGGGCTCCAGCCTGACCATGATGTCGCCGTCCGGAGCACCCGACGAGAGCAGCATCGTCGCCGGGAGCCCACGGCCCATCCGCAGCGACGAGTGGCTGGCCTGGTCACCCATGAAGATCGGGATCGCCCGGGCCGACTTCCCCGACGCCCGGTCGTACGGGATGGGCACCGTCGACCTGAGCGACTCCTGGCGACCCCAGCTGCCGTCTCGCTCGCTCGGGGCTGCGCTGTTCTCGCCGTTCAACCTTCCCCTGGTGGTGCTCCCACTCGACCAGGGGTTCACACTGTTCTGGTGGCTGCCGTTCGCGGCGTGCAGTCTCGGGATCTACGCGTGGCTGCGCGCCATGCGGATCGGGGCCGGGATCGCGCTGGCGGCGGCGCTGTTCGTCACGACCGCGCCCGCTGCGGTGTGGTGGTCGGGCTGGCCAGTCCAGATCACTGCGTCCGCCGTGATCCCCTGCGCAGTGCTGGTCGCAGCAACCCGCCTGGCTCGCCGCCGACGCCGCCTGGCCATGGTGGTCGCCGCCGGTGCCGGCCTCGCTGCGGCCAGCCTGCCTTGGTTCTACCAGCCGTGGGCCCTGCCGTGCGCCCTGTTCTTCGGTGCCACCACCCTCCTGTGGGGTCTCTCGGACCGGGACCACCGGCGCCGGTTCGTCACGCTCGGCCTGATCGCAGGCTCGGTCTTCGCAGTCGAGCAGGCGCTGTACCTGCTCCACGAGCACGAGTACTACCAGGCGCTCCAGAACACGGCGTATCCGGGCCGGCGACGGTCCGACGGCGGTGGCGTCAACCTCGGTCTCATCTTCTCGAGCCTGTTCCCGTTCCTGCTCTCCCGCGACAAGGGTGGGACCCTGATCGGGATCAACGGCTCCGAGGTCTCCATGGGCTGGACGATCTTCGCTCCGCTCACGGCCGTCATCGCCGTGCTCGGTCGGCACGCACTGTGGCGCGACCGCCAGCGACTGCTGCTCGTCGGCGTCCTCGCAATCGCAGCAGTGCTCACCTCCTGGTGCCTCGTGCGCTGGCCGACGATCATCGCGAGTGCCACCGGTCTTCGCCTGATCCCGGCGGGCCGCATGGCGCCACTCGTGGGGACATTCTGGGTAGTCGGCTTCGCGATCGTCATGGGGACCGAGGAACGGCGTCGCGCGCTCCGCTCGGACATCGGTCGCAGCGGCGCCATCGTGGTGGTGCTGGTCACCACCTTCTTCGCCGCCTGGGGGGCCACGGAGTTCCGCAAGGGTTTCCTGACCGAGATCTCCGATCTGCGGGCGTGGCTCCCCGTGCTCATGGTCGCCCTCGTGGTCGCAGTGTTCTGCACGAGGTACTGGGCGTATGCGCTCGGCGCCGCGGTTGCGTTCTCGGTGTTGAGCGGCGTCATCGTGAACCCGCTGATCCGAGGCACTGCGGCGCTGGACGACTCGCGAGCCGCCCAGGTCGTCCGCCGTGTCGACGAACGGCGCATCGAACCCCAGAACGGCCGATGGGCGAGCGACAACCTCTACGCCAACGCGCTCCTCAACGGCCAGGGCGCGAACTCCCTGACGTCGTTCAACGACCCCGTCGACATGGACGGCTGGCGCATCCTGGACCCGTCCGGCGCCCGGGAGAACAAATGGAACCGCTACGCCTACATCACCTTCCTCTGGGACCCGAGTGTGACGCGACCGAAGTTCGACCTCCCGTCCGACGACTGGGTTCGGGTCCGGATCGACCCCTGTGACCCGCGACTGAGCCGACTGCGGCTGCGGGCCGTCCTCTCGTCGACCCCGCTCGACGCGCCCTGCCTCTCCGAGCGCGCACGTTTCCTGTGGTCCGGGCAGCGCTACACGGTGTACGACCGCAGTGCCCGGGACGTCCCGGCATCGTGACCGAGACCGCCCTGCGCGCGCCGTCGGTCACGACCGGCTGAGCGACCGCACCGCCCGGAGCGCCCCCGCCCGCACGGCTCCGACGGCACGCCGCCACGACCGCCGGTCGGGCACGCCCGGCCACGGGTCCGGTGGCGCGTCGGCCGCCCGCTGCGCGTCGCGGCAGAACGCGAGCAGGGGCGCCAGCACGTTCTCCCACCGGAACTCATCGGCGAGGCGCACCGACGCCGCGCGGGCTCGGGCCCGGGCTGTGTCGTCGACCAGCATCCGGCCCAAGGCCGACGCCAGCGCGTCGACGTCGCCGGCCGGCACCGTCGTCCCCGCTCCCGATCGGTCGAGGACGTCCGCGAGCGCATCCCCACTCGTCGCCACGACGGGGAGCGACGCCCAGAAGTAGTCGAGGATCCGGGTCCGGAAGGAGAACTCGGTCTCGATGTGGTCGAAGTGCGTGCTGACGCCGACGTCGGACTCGAGGAGGTAGCTCCCGCGTTCGTCGTAGTCGACCCAGTCCTCGTTGAAGAAGACGTGCGTGCCCGTCAGGCCCAGGCGCTCCGACAGCTCCCGGGTCTGGACGGCCATTTGCATCGCCGGGACGTCGGGATTGGGGTGGCGCATCCCCAAGAAGAAGAGCCGGACCTCCGGGACCTGCACGCGCAGTCGGTCGACTGCGTGCACCAACGTGAGCGGATCGAGCCAGTTGTAGATCCCTCCACCCCAGAGGATCACCTTGTCGTCGGGCCCGATCCCGGGGACCACGCCCTTGAGGACCGTCCGGGCGTGCTCCGGCGGCCGTCCCCCGACACCGAAGGGCACCACCCGGAGCAAGCGCTCGAGGTCACCCCGGCCCTGGTCGTAGGTGGCCGGGTTCACTCGTCCGACCGCGGCGAGCTGACCCAGCCAGAAGCTCCGTTGACGCTCGCTGGCACACATGAAGAAGTCGCCCCGGTGGAGCTGCTCGTTGAGCGTGACCGTCGCCTGTCGGACGAGGTGGCGGCGAACGTCGTCCGGGGATCCCTTGGACTGCTCCAGCTGCTCGAGGTGGAACGGGTCGTAGACGTCGACCACGATCACCTTCGACGATCGGTACATCCACGGGTTCTCACGCATGACCGCGCCCTGCAGCACGACGATGTCACACCATTGCTCGAGCCGGCGCAACGTGCGGCCCGCGGCATGCGTCACACGAAAGCCCGGATGCGAGAGCTCACACAGCACCGTGGAGGCGAGCACCACCTCGTGCTCGCCCGCCAGGGCCTTGGCGATCTCGAAGGCCCGGATCGCCGGCCCCGCCATCTTCGGCCGCAGCGTGTCGCCGGTCACCACGAGCACCCGCCGGCCCGCGGCGCGCCGACTCGGTGCGGTCATGGCCGCGGCGTCCCGCTCGTGCCGGGACGGGAGACAGCCGGGCGGCTCACGAACGGGGTGGGGTGGGCGCAGCGGTGTCCGAGGAATCCTCGGGGGTGCCCCCGTCGGACCCGGTGCCGACGCCGGCCACGTCCCACGCGCCCCCGAGCGACGTCAGCCCGAGGCTCTCGTACGGGAGTCCCGCCTCCACGTCGAGGTGGAGGACCTGGCTGCGCACGTCGTAGTCCTTGGTGCGCGAACGGTCGGTGACCGCGACGCCCAGCGAATAGGTCCCGGGCACGAGGAGGAGCCTGGGCACGCGCAGGTCGAGGTGCCCCGAGCCCCGGAGGACGGCGGGGACCTGGCCGGCGTCGTCGGTGTTCGGGCTCGACACCAGGATCCCGTCGACGCTGTAGACGGAGAGAGTGAACACCGGCTCGGGCACCTCGCCCTCGGCCCGGTAGTGGATGCGCAATACGACCGACTCCCCGGTGCGGACGCGCGTCGGCGTGGACCCGTCCGCGCCGAGCACCTCGACCGCCTCGACCCGCACCTCGCCGCTCCCCCAGCGGAGCCGGTCCTCCTCGACCGTTTCGTCGGAGTGGACGTCGCCGAGATAGCGGTCGATCACCTCGCCGGCGGGGCCGATCGCCCGCAGATGACCGTGCTCGAGCAGGGCCACCCGGTCGCACATGTTCCGGATCGTCCCGAGCGAGTGGGAGACGATGATCACGGTCTTGCCCTGCCGCCGGAGATCGACGAACTTCTCTGCGCACTTGCGCTGGAACTGCTCGTCACCCACCGCCAGGATCTCGTCGACCAGCAGGACCTCGGGCTCGACGTTGATGGCCACGGAGAACCCGAGCCGCAAGTACATCCCCGAGGAGTAGTTCTTCACCGGGGAGTCGATGAAGTCCTCGATCCCGGCGAACGCCACGATGTCGTCGAAACGCCGGGTCAGCTGCTTGCGGGTGAGTCCGAGGATGGCGCCGTTGAGGTAGACGTTCTCACGACCCGAGAGCTCGGCGTGGAATCCGGCACCCAACTCGAGGAGCGCCGACATCTTCCCGTTCGACTCGATCGTCCCCGAATCGGGACGCAGGATCCGGGCGATGCACTTGAGCAGCGTGCTCTTGCCCGAGCCGTTCTCACCGATGAGCCCGAATGTGGTGCCGACCGGAACCTCGAGTGACACGTCCTTGAGCGCGTCGAACTCGGTGAACCGGGCCCGGCGACCACGCATCGCCGCCGCCTTGAGGGAGTTGTTGCGCTCGTGGTAGAGGCGGTACCGCTTCGACACGTTGCGAACGGTGACCGCCATCGGCTCGTCGGTCATACTTCTTCCGCCAGCCTCCGGTCGAGCCTTCCGAAGACCCACAGTCCGAGGGCCAGCATCCCCACGCTCCACGCTATGAGGTACGCCCAGGTTGCGAGCGGCGGCATGCGCAGGTCGTAGAGAACGTTGCGATACGCCGTCACGAACTCCACCAGCGGATTGAGCTCGTAGATCGCGCGCAGCGGGATCGAATAGCCGGCGATCGACGCATGCTCGGGGACCAGTGTGATCGGGTACACGATCGGCGTCAGGTAGAACAGCACCTGGATCACGATCGTCATCAGGTGCTGGATGTCCCGGTAGTAGACGTTGCACGGCCCGAGCACGAGTCCGATACCGAGGACGAACATCATCTGGACCCCGAGGAGCAGGAGCAACACGGGAATCCAGGGGATCACCATGCTCCCCACGACGAGCAGGATGACGCCCAGCACTGCGAACTCGATCACCGCCGTAACCGCGAGCGAGGCGACCGTCGCCGTGACGAGCAGCTCGCGCGGGAAGTACACCTTCTTGATCAGGTTGCTGTTGCCGATGAGTGCTTCCATCGAGCCGATGAGGCTGTTGGCGAAGAAGTTCCACCCGATCAGCCCGCACAACAGGAACAAAGCGAAATTCTTGACGCCACTGGGGTCTCCGACCGGCGGCTGGATCTTGAAGAAGTACGAGAAGACCAGCGTGTAGATGGCCACTGTGGCCAGCGGGTTCAGCAGCGACCAG
>JBJSXO010000206.1:0-4434 GCA_046086425.1 Actinomycetota bacterium
GGTGATGCCGGGTGACAACACCGAGATGACGGTGGAGTTGATCGCGCCGATCGCGATGGAAGAGGGGTTGCGGTTCGCGATCCGTGAGGGTGGCCGGACCGTGGGTGCGGGCCGAGTCACCAAGATCCTCAAGTAGCCCCGAGCGAGTGAGGCGATAGCGATGGCTGAGGCAAAGGGTCAGAAGATCCGGATCCGGCTCAAGGCGTACGACCACGAGATCATCGACCAGTCGACGAAGAAGATCGTCGAGACGGTGGTCCGGACGCAGGCCAAGGTCCGGGGCCCGGTGCCGCTGCCGACCGAGATCCGTCGGTATTGCGTCGTCCGGTCACCCCATGTGGACAAGGACTCGCGCGAGCACTTCGAGATGCGCATCCACAAGCGGCTCCTCGACATCGTCGAGCCCACCGGCAAGACGGTCGAGTCGCTCCAGCGCCTCGATCTGCCCGCCGGCGTGGACATCGAGATCAAGATCCAGCAGGCCTGATCGCCTGATCCGGGGCCGCCCGGGTGCTCCGCCGCCGCTCTCGCCGCCCGGGTGCGAGTGGTGGATCCGGGAGCCAGCCGCTAGCATGAGCGGGCTTCGCCGCCCGGATGCGTGGCGACGAACCACTTCGTACCAGTCCGCCAATCGACGTCTGCGTAGGCCCGGTCCGCCGGGAACCCCGCAGCAACAACAGGGAACGCTCCGCTGGTCCGCCTGGGCCGGGGGAGCGTTCGCGTGAGGCACGTGCTCGCTCCGCCACTCCCGCCCGGCGCGGGACCGGCAAACCGAAGGAAGATCCATGGCCGCGGTGAAGGGGATCCTCGGGCGCAAGCTCGGCATGACCCAGGTCTGGGACTCCGAGAACCGGGTCGTCCCGGTGACGGTGATCCAGGCCGGGCCGTGTCGCGTCGTCCAGCTCAAGACACCGGAGCGTGACGGGTACTCGGCCGTGCAGATCGCGTTCGGCGTCGCCAAGGAGCAGCGCCTGAGCAAGCCCGAGCTCGGGCACCTCAAGAAGAGTGGTGCGGCGCCGAGCAACCACCTCGCCGAGATCCGGGTCGACGACCTCGGGCCCTACGCAGTCGGACAGGTGATCAACGCCGACGTGTTCGCGACCGGGGAGTTGGTCGACGTCACCGGCATCTCGAAGGGCAAGGGCTTCGCCGGCGTCATGACCCGGCACAACTTCAAGGGTCAGGGCGCCAGCCACGGAAACCACAAGCACCACCGCGCTCCCGGGTCGATCGGCGCCTGCGCCACGCCCGGTCGGGTGTTCAAGGGGATGCGGATGGCCGGCCAGATGGGCAACGTGCGCACCACGACGATGAACCTCGAGGTCGTCGAGGGTGATGCCGAGCGTGGGCTGCTCCTCGTGAAGGGTGCGGTCCCCGGCCCTCGCGGGGGGCTTGTCTTCGTGCGCAACGCGGCCAAGGGGCCGGCGGTTGCGGCTCCGGACTTCACCGCCGCGGACGCCAGTTCCGGTGAGGTCCCCGAGGCGGCCGACGCCGACGCGGCGAGCGACACGGAGACCGAGGCCGTCTCCGTGGGCGCAAGCGAGTCGGAGGGTGAGGAATGAAGCTCGACGTCACCACCACGGCGGGTGCGCCCGCAGGCACGGTCGACGCGCCGGAGGCGATGTTCGGCATCGAGCCGAACATCCCCGTGATGCACCAGGTCGTCACTGCCCAACTCGCGCACCGCCGCGCCGGCACGCACTCGACCAAGACCCGCGCCGAGGTGGCCGGTGGCGGCGCCAAGCCGTGGCGCCAGAAGGGCACCGGCCGCGCCCGCCAGGGATCGATCCGCGCCCCGCAGTGGCGGGGTGGCGGCATCGCCCACGGCCCGAAGCCGCGGGACTACAGCCAGCGGACCCCGAAGAAGATGGTGCGCCTCGCGTTGCGATCGGCGTTGTCGGACCGCGCCGGTGAGGGCCGGGTGAAGGTGGTCGACGACTGGGGCTTCGACGAGCCCAAGACCAAGCAGGGAATCGCCACGCTCGAGCAACTGGGGCTGCGCGCCAAGGGCGAGCGGGTCCCGCGGGTGCTCCTGGTGCTCGACCGCACCGAGGATGCGGCCTGGAAGTCGTTCCGGAACCTCGGCAAGTACGTCCAGATCGTGCTGCCCGAGGAGCTCAACGCCTACGACGTGCTCGTCAACGACTACGTGGTGTTCTCGAAGGCCACGCTGGCCGATGCCATCGAGCGCTACGCGCCCGCGAAGGAGGTGGCCTCGTGAGCGTCCGTGACCCCCGCGACGTCATTCTCCGCCCGGTGGTGTCGGAGAAGTCGTACAACGCCTACGACGCAAACGTCTACACCTTCGTCGTGGCGCCCGACGCGAACAAGATCGAGATCCGCAACGCCGTCGAGTCGATCTTCGACGTGCGGGTCACCAACGTGAACACGCTCAACCGCAACGGCAAGCGCAAGCGGAACCGCCGCAGTGGCACGTTCGCCAAGCGGGCCGATACGAAGCGGGCGATCGTCACCCTGGCCGAGGGTGACCAGATCGAGATCCTCGGGAGCTGATCGTGGCCATTCGCAAGCGCAAGCCGACCAGCCCGGGCCGCCGATTTCAGACGGTCTCCGACTTCGCCGAGATCACCCGCGACCGGCCGGAGCGCTCGCTCACCAAGCCGAAGCCGCGCACCGGTGGGCGCAACGCCTACGGCCGCACGACGTCCCGGCACCGCGGTGGCGGGCACAAGCAGAAGTACCGCATCGTGGATTTCAAGCGGGACAAGGATGGGGTGCCGGCCAAGGTTGCGGCGATCGAGTACGACCCGAACCGCAACGCGCGCATCGCGCTGCTCCATTACCTCGACGGCGAGAAGCGCTACATCCTCGCTCCCGCCACCGTGGTGGTCGGAGACATGCTCCAGAGTGGCCACGGCTCGGAGATCCGACCCGGCAACGCCCTGCCGATGCGTTACATCCCGGTCGGGACGACGATCCACAACGTGGAGCTCAAGCCGGGCGCCGGCGGGAAGATCGGCCGGGGTGCGGGTGCCGCGATCCAGCTCGTGGCCAAGGACGGACCGTGGGCGACACTTCGCCTCCCGTCCACCGAGATGCGGAGGGTCCCCATCGACTGCCGGGCCACGGTGGGCTCGGTGGGCAACGCCGAGGCCTCGCTGGTCAAGATCGGCAAGGCGGGCCGCAACCGCTGGAAGGGCAAGCGCCCCCACGTGCGGGGCGTCGCCATGAACCCGGTGGACCACCCGCTCGGGGGTGGCGAGGGCAAGAGCTCGGGTGGTCGCCACCCGGTCTCGCCCTGGGGCAAGCCCGAGGGTCGCACCCGCAAGAAGGGCAAGAAGTCCGACGAGATGATCGTCCGCCGTCGCCGCACTCGCGGTAGCCGGCGCTAGGAGGACACCGCGTGCCGCGCAGTCTGAAGAAGGGCCCGTTCGTCGACGACCACCTCGCCAAGAAGGTGGACGCCCAGAACGCTGCGGGCGATCGCAAGGTCATCAAGACCTGGTCGCGCCGCTCGACCGTCACGCCCGACATGGTGGGACACACCATCGCCGTACACGACGGGCGCAAGCACGTGCCCGTGTACATCAGTGAGGCCATGGTGGGCCACAAGCTCGGCGAGTTCGCTCCGACGCGGACCTTCCGGTACCACGCCGGCCAGGAGAGGTCGTCGCGCCGATGAGCACCACCGGTACCGTTGCCCGCCTCCGCTACGTGCGTGTCTCACCGTCGAAGGTGCGTCAGGTGCTGCGCCTGATCCAGTGCCAGGACATCGACACTGCGCGCGCCACGCTGTCGCTCAGCGAGAAGGCCGTCGCCGACGACCTGATGAAGCTGCTCGACTCGGCCGTGGCCAACGCCGAGCACAACGACTCGATCGCCGCCGACGACCTCTTCGTCGCACGGGCGTTCGCCGACGAGGGCCCGACCGGCAAGCGGTGGCGCCCCCGCGCCCGCGGCCGGGGCACCCGGATCCGCAAGCGCACCAGCCATATCACCATCGTCGTGGCGCGCTTCGACGACGACGAGCTCGAGCGGCGCCGGCAGAAGGCCGCCGCCGCCGGCCCGGCCCGCGGGCGCCCGACCCGGCGGCGGGCCCGCCCCCGGCGCGAGCGGGCGACCGAGGCCCACGACCACGATCACGACCACGATCACGATCACGATCACGAGATCGTCGATGCTCCCGACCCCGTGCTCGACGAGGACACTGCCGATGCGACCGGGGACGCCGAGCCGGAGGAGAAGGCCTGATGGGCCAGAAGGTCAACCCGTACGGGTTCCGCCTCGGAGTCACCACCGACTGGAAGTCGCGCTGGTTCGCCACCCGTGAGAAGTACGTGGACTACCTCATCGAGGACTGGAAGATCCGCGACTACCTCATGAACGAGCTCCTGAACGCGGCCATCAGCCGCATCGAGGTCGAGCGCACGACCGACCGTCTGCGGGTCGACGTGCACACGGCCCGCCCGGGCA
>JBJSXO010000207.1:0-3299 GCA_046086425.1 Actinomycetota bacterium
CTTCACGGCCCAGGAGATCATCGTGGGCCGGGCCGACTACCCCACGGAGCGGATCGGCGAGAACAGCCGTCGCTTCCGCCAGCTCGGCCTCGGCTACGCCAACCTGGGCGCCCTGCTGATGGCCCTCGGCCACGGCTACGACTCCCACGAGGGCCGGGCCTGGGCCGCCGCCCTGACCGCCCTCATGACCGGCCACGCCTACGCCACCAGCGCCCGCACGGCCGGCCGCATGGGCCCCTTCGCCGGGTACGCCGACAACGCCGACGCCATGCTCGGCGTGCTGCGCATGCACCGCGGCGCCGTGTCGGAGATCGACGAGGAGGCGGTGCCGCACGAGCTCCTCACCGCCGCCCAGCGGTCTTGGGACGAGGCGGTCGAGGTCGGGGAGATCCACGGCGTGCGCAACTCGCAGGCCAGCGTGCTCGCACCCACCGGGACCATCGGCCTGATGATGGATTGCGACACCACCGGGATCGAGCCGGACCTTGCGCTCACGAAGGCGAAGAAGCTCGTCGGTGGCGGCACCATGCTGATCGTCAACCAGACCATCCCGCGGGCGCTGCGCACGCTGGGCTACTCCGATGAGCAGGCCGACGAGATCGTCGAGTACATCAACGAGCACAAGACGATCATCGGGGCACCCGGGTTCAACCCCGAGCACCTCCCCGTGTTCGCCTGCTCGATGGGAGACAACCCGATCCACTACATGGGTCACGTCAAGATGATGGCCGCGGCGCAGCCGTTCCTCTCCGGTGCGATCTCGAAGACGGTCAACCTGCCCGAAGAGGTCACGGTAGAAGACGTCGAGGACGTCTACGTCGAATCGTGGCGTCTCGGCCTCAAGGCCGTCGCCATCTACCGCGACAACTGCAAGGTGGGTCAGCCGCTCTCCACGCAGAAGAAGGCGGGCACCGACACCGACAAGGCGACGGCCGTCGGCACCGAGGTCGAGCGCATCGTCGAGACGGTCATCGTGCAGCAGCCGGTCCGCCAGAAGCTGCCCCGCACCCGGACCTCGAAGACGTTCTCGTTCCGGGTCGCCGACTGCCACGGCTACGCCACGGTGGGCGAGTACGAGGACTGCCGTCCCGGCGAGATCTTCCTGAAGGTGGCCAAGCAGGGTTCGACCCTCGCCGGCATCATGGACGCCTTTGCGATCTCGGTGAGCCACGGCCTGCAGTACGGCGTGCCGCTCAAGGCGTTCGTCGACATGTTCACCAACATGCGCTTCGAGCCCGCGGGAATGACCGACGACCCCGACATCCGGTTCGCCTCGAGCCTGGTCGACTACATCTTCCGCCGTATGGCGGTGGAGTACATGACCTTCGAGGAGCGGCGCGACCTCGGCATCCTGACCGTCGGCGAGCGAACGCAGCCCACCCTGCCGGGAGTCGAGGAGGCCGTGGCGGAGTCCACGCGCGGGCTCGACCTGCTCCCGCCCGAGGACCGGGCGCCGTCCGACACCCGACCGGGCCTTCCGGTGCCGCCGCCGGCGCCGCCGGTGGCGCGGACGGAGGGCGACGTCGTACTTTGTTACGTCTGCGGCGACATCATGCAGCGAGCCGGTTCGTGTCACGCCTGCCCCAGCTGTGGTGCCACCAGCGGTTGCTCATAGACCATCGGGATACCCCACTGATGGGGGCGCCATGTTGCGTGAGTCGGTAGCCGGCGGGGGTCGGCGGTGGTGTGACCGGCGCTCGTGGGTCGCGGTCTGTGTGGTCGGGTTCGGCGTGGTGGTGCTCGGTTCGACCGGGCTGGCCGCCTCCGAACCGGTGAGCACGTTGTCGCGTCCCGACACGCCGGTGGTTCTGACTGGCGCCAACCTCCCTGCGCTCGTGGAGACCGACCCATCGCGGATCGTGGCCTTCAAGCACACCACCGTCTCCGGGGTGAACTCCTGGTCCCAGATTCCGGTGCAGATCGACCAGCGGAAGGTCGTGCCCTTCGGTAGCCAGCCGAGCAAGAACAGCTCGGCGGGTGTGGTCGGAACGGTGTACGGATCGGGGAGCGGAGGTCCGACGGCGCTGCAGTACGCCGATGCCGGCACCTGGGTCGGTGCCGACACCAATCCCGCGTTCGACGCCGACGACGAGCTCGTCTTCATGGCGAGGGACGCTGGGGGTGTCGCCCCGGCATCGGCGGCGAGTCTGCCCGCCGGGGTCGTGGCCGGCTCCGGCGTGGCCGTCCGGGTCGGCGACCCCCGGGCGACCACCGAGTCGGGGACGGTGTACCTCTTCCGGTCGAACGGATCGTTGTCACCGTCGGCCGGTCAGGACTACGTCGACTACCGCTTCCAGCTCACATCCGGTGCCTACCTCACCACCTACAGGCGAAGCAGTGGGCCGAACCCCGAGACGTCCCGGGTGGTCACCCCGACCTACGAGATCGGATTCACCGACCGGTGGTACGAGACCAGCTGGAAGGTCCGTACCGGCGGCGCGACCGGTGTCGACTTCCTCGACGGGAACAAGAACCAGTTCGGTCTGAGCAGCTGCCTACGAAGCAACGCGACCTTCGCTACGGCCGAAGGAGCCTTCGTGGCCAACATCGACGGCTCGGTCCGTGGCATCCGAAGCTACGTCGGCGCCAACAGCGGTCCTCTCACGCAGCGGACCCACCTCATGTACCGCGATCGCGAGGAGATCGTCACCGACCTCCGCGTGCACTCGATCGCGGCGATCATGGACTTCCTCGACTACAGCGCAGCGGCATCGGGGATGACCTACCGGAGCTCGGTGGTCCCCGGCGGTGTGACGGTGAACGGTGTCCAGGACACCGTGGGCTCGGCGAGGCCGGGCTGGGAGGCGGTGAACGGCACACCCGGTCGCGTCTACACGGCCACCCGGATCATCGCGTCGCAGGCCGGGCTGGTGGCCGGTGCCACCGGCTACTACGAGGACCGCATCACCCCGGCCCAGCGCGAGTGCTGGGGAGACCGCTCCTACTACGGCGCATCCGGCCTCTGGGTGACCACGGGCATCGCCAACACCGACCCGCGCGCGACGCCGTTCGAGACGTTCCGGGCCAGTCGGGTGGTGCAGTTCCTCGGCCCTGCGGGTGACCCGTCGGTCATCACCTCCGAGGCCGCCGACTGGGCAGCAGACGTCGACGCACCGTTGACGACCGCCGTGTCGCCGTACCAGCCCTCGCCCTGAGGGCCCCGGAAGGCAGACGTCAATCGGACGGAAACTGCAATGTCATCCGACCCGTGGCGCCCTCGGGAGGCCGGGGAGGTAGAGGGCCTGCCCGGTCGCCAGCTCGAGGACGCGGCCGCCGTGGTCGGCGGCGTACTCGGTGGT
>JBJSXO010000208.1:0-20445 GCA_046086425.1 Actinomycetota bacterium
CGCACGAAGGCCGCAGCGACCGGCGGCTCAACCTCAGCCAGCGAACACAGACCATGGGCGCGGAACACGAAGCTTCCGAACCGCCGGGCGACCTGGTCCACGCGATCACGCGACTGCTGCAGCATCCCCGTGGTAGCCAGCAGTCCGGAAACGGCGTCCAGTTCGGCGGACAGGACGTCGGGGAGGGGAGCGAGGTTTCGAGCCATGAACACCACGGCCTGCATGTGCTGGGCCCAGTCGGTGGGCTCGTGGGCCGGCAGGGTGGGGCCTGGTGTCGGGGTCGATTGGTGGAAAGGTGGATCGAGGAAGGAACTGACCCAGACAGGGCATCACCGGTTTGTCCGACCCATTCCTGGCATCCTCATCCGGTGGGTCAGCATCTCCCTCGACTGGGGCTACAGCTCTACACCGTGCGTGACGCGGTCGATGTGGACCTGCCCGGAGCGTTAGCGCGCGTCGCCGCGTCGGGATACGTCGGGGTCGAGACGCTCGGGCGCTACGGGTTGTCGGCGGCGGATCTCGCACGGATGCTCGAGGACGCCGAGCTCGCGTGGGTGGGCGCGTTCGTCGGGTACCAGGGCGCGGATGCGTTCGCCGCGGAGCTCGACGCGCTGGGCGACGCGGGATGCACCTGCGTGGTGGTCCCGTTCCTCTCGCCGGAGCTGTTCGTCGACCACGTGAGCATCGGCCGGGCCGCTGAGATGCTCTCCGCCGCGACGGTGGCGGGCGCGGAACGGAACATCAGTGTCGGGTACCACAACCACTACTGGGAGATGGCCCCGGTCGACGGGCGGCTGGCGTTGCTCCGCTTGTTCGACGACGCAGACCCACGCGCCTTCGCCGAGGTCGACATCTACTGGGCGCAGGTCGGCGGCGTCGCGCCCAGTGAGCTCCTGAACGCGCTCGGTGACCGGGTGCGCCTGCTCCACGTGAAGGACGGACCCGCCAGCGACCCCGGGCAGCCGATGACCGCCGTGGGTTCCGGCGCCGTCGACATCCCGGCCGCCCTCGGGGCGGCGCCGCACGCGGAGTGGCACGTGGTCGAGCTCGACCACTGCGACTCCGACGTCTTCGCTGCCGTCGAGGCCAGCGCCCGCTTCCTCCTCGACGGCGGGTGGTGCCGCGGCGGTTGAGCGCGGCATCCGTGGGCTCCCGTGATGCAAGGTCAACCTTGCAGATCGACCGAGCCGATCCGTAACGTCACGGGATGGCGTCGTCGAGCCCCCCGATCCTCCTCGGCACGGTGGCGATCGAGCCGAACCGGTGGGGGATGGTTCGCGACGGCGGCGCGCCGGTGACCGTGGTGTCCGACTGGTTGCCCGCGATTGCGTCGGCCGGCTTCGACGGCATCGAGCTCTGGGAGCGCCACGCCACGTTCGTGGATGCTGCCGAGGTGCAGCGCCTCGCGGACGACCCGGTCCCGGTGGTCGTGTTCAACGGGTACGCCCTGTGGGACGACCCGGACCCCGCAGCGCGCGACGAGACGGCCGAGTGGGTCCGGCGCTTCGGTGCTACCGGGGTGAAGTTCAACGTGGGCAACGACCCCGCATCCCGTGACGCCTACGTGGAGCGACTGGCCCGGTTCGACTCCCGGATCGACGCCGGTGTGCGCCTGCTGTGCGAGTGCCACGCCGGGACGCTGGCCGAGGACCCGGCGGTGGCGGCGGCCATGTTCGACGCAGTCGCGGGGGTCGACCGGCTCCAGGCCATCGTGCACCTGACTCGGCTCCCCGACGACGCGACGCGCGCGTTCATGGGCGGCCTCGGCGACCGCGTCGGTCACGTGCACGTCCAACTCCCCGACGACGGACCCGACACCGACACGGAGGCGCTCGCCGCAGATCTGCGGTCGGGCGTGGACCTCCTCCGCTCGTTTGGCTTCGACGGGTCGTGGACCATCGAGTTCGCCCACGGGCGCATGACCGACCGCGACGAGCCCGGCTACGTGCTCGAGTGGGCGGCTCGTGACCTCCTGGCGCTGCGCGAGGCGCTCACGTCGTGAGGATGGTCGCCATCAGCGCCGGTCGCCGACTGCAGTCTGGCGTCTGGTCCGACGAATGGCTCGCCGCGCTCCGTGCACTCGGCGAGCTCACTTTCGTCGACGACGACGGCACGCTGACCGAGGACGACGTGGCCGCGCTGTACCGCGTGCACGACGTGGCGATCGTCGGCTGGACGGAGCGGGCTATCCCGGAGTCACTCGCCACCGACCCGGGCGCGCTCCGGTACGTGTGCTGCTACTCAGGGAGCATCCGCGGTGTCGTGCCGCGTCCGCTCGTCGCGTCTGGGATGACGGTCTCGAACTGGGGTGACCTCCCGGCTGCCGGTGTGGCTGAGGGGGCGATGACGTTGCTCCTCGCGTCGGCGCACCTGCTGCCACTCGCGTTCTCGGCCCAGCGCGCGGGCGCGTGGGGCTTCGACCGCGCCGTCGGGACCGGACTCGAGGGTCTTGCGGTGGGCGTCTACGGCTGTGGAGTGGTGGGCGCACGCTTCATCGAGATGCTCCGCCCCTTCGGCGCGCGGGTGCGGGTGTTCGACCCCTACGTCGCCGACCTGCCGGCCGGTGTGGACCGGGCCGACACCCTCGACGACCTGTGCGCGTGGAGCGAGGCGCTGGTGATCCACGCAGGGCTGTCGGAGGAGACCGAGCGCTCGGTGGGCGCCCCGCAGCTCGCGTGCCTGCGCGACAACGCGATTGTCGTCAACACCGCGCGCGGTGCCATCGTCGACCAGGACGCGCTCGTCGCCGAGCTGGTGTCCGGCCGGCTGCGGGCCGGGCTCGACGTACTCGACCCCGACCTCGTCCTGGCGGCCGCCCACCCGTTGCGCCGGCTCGACAACGTGATCCTCACCTTCCACCAGGTCGCCGGAGGCGACTGGCCACCGCGGCCCGGGCTGCGCCCGATGCAGCAGCGGGCGATCGAGCAGCTCGAGCGGTTCGTCCGCGGTGAGACGCCCTGGTGGACGTTCGACGAGGAGCGGTATGACCGCAGCACCTGACTCCCCGGGGGCCGGGGACGACGCGTCGGCGCGGGCGGCCGGGCTGTTCGCCGATCTGGCCGACCGCGAGGTGCAACGCCTGCGCGACCTGCTCGGCGTCGACACGGATCCCCCCGAGGCCCCGGTCGACACGGCGCACGACTTGGCTCGCCGGATCACGGAGCGGGCGGCGGCCCGCGTGGCCGAGGCGGAGCGCACGTACCTGCCCGGTCTCCGGCTTCCCGCCGTGTTAGCCGGCCACGCGGTGGGGAGCGACACCACCGCAAAGCTGCTGGCGACGCTCTCGATGCTCGTCGACCTCGGTGAGACCGAGATCGGCGGCGTCGCGGTGGCTCCCGCCGCCCTGGCCCTGCTCGACGACCTCGACCCCGATGCCACCGAGGCGTTCTCCTCGTACACCGTGGCGGAGGCGGTGCTGCGCCTCGGTGGCCTCGCCGCGGTGGCCGATCCCGATCGGGTCGTGCGGGCCGCCCGCACGCCGCGCACCATCGCGCAGGTTCGCGCGGGGGAGCTGCCGCCCAACTGGGTGGTGGTGGCCGCGCGCTGCCTCCACGCCGAGGCCCGGCTCACCGGGGCCGAGCCCCCCGAGCTCGCCGAGTTCGTGGCCCGCGCCGCCGACCTGTTCTCGACCACGTCGGGGTGGGTGAACGACGGGATCGGCGATCTCACGATGTACGACGCCTACACGCCCGACATGTACCTCTTCGCCGAGCCCCTCGCCGAGAGGCTCGGCGAGGGCTGGCGCGCCGGACTACGCCGGGTGCTGGCCGACCTCGACGACCTTGCGCAGCCCGGAGGCGCGATCGTGTGGGGCCGGTCGATCGGCGCGCTCGGCCTCTCGCTCACGGTGGAGCTCGCCGCCCTCGCGACGCGTCCCGGCCTGTCCGACGACGCCGGGGTGTGGCTGGAGCGGGCGCGCCTCGCGGCCGTCGAGCTCGACCGGTGGTTCCCGGGCGGCGTCATCGCCGCGCATCAGGGCCGGGCCGAGATGTTCTACCGGGGCCCGGCGCGGCGGCTCCAGATGACCTACGACGTGTTCGACAAGCTCCTGACGTCGGCGATCTGGCTGCGCGCTGGCGTCCCGGTCCCCGTCGCCGCTCCGGGGAGCGCGTGGCCGGCGGCCGACCGACTCGTCGCGTTCACCGGCGATTCGGGCGCGGCGGCCTGGACGTACCGGTCGCGACCGCTCTCGTTCGTGCTCGCGAACCTGCGGGGGTGGTCCACCGACTACGTGCCGAGCCTGCGGGGCCCCGGGCTCTTCGAGTGCCCGACCAGTGGTCACCCGTGCTTCCTGCCGGTGGTGCGTGCAGGCGACGACACGTTGCTGCCCGCCGACCTCGCGGCCGCGATGGATCACCGGCCCGGCGCGCTGGACCTGCGGCACACCGGGTGGGCGCCCGCGGGCATGACCGCAGGCGCCGACCCGGCGCTCGACGGCACCCGGCACGCCACGTACGCCGTCGAAGGTCGCGCGGTGCGGGTCGACGAACGGCTCACGTTCGACCGTGAGGCCGTCGAACGGATCGGATCGCTCTCGATCCTGGTGCCGGAGCTCGCCGACCGGCCCCTCGACGTCGAGGTGTCAGGGCCCGACGCCACGGTGCTGCGCATCGACACGTCGGGGGTGGCCGAGTGGCGCAGCTTCTGGTCGGAGATCCCGGCCGTCCATCAGATCGAGGTCCCCGCCGCGCCGACCGTCGACCTCACCTGGCGTGTCCGCCCGCAGCTGCGGGTGGCGAGCTCGATCCTCTTCCACGGCTACGACCGGTCGCTCTACGACCCGCTCGCCGGGCGGCTGCGCGCGCGCCAGGCCCCGTGGCCCGGTGCGGACCTCGTCCGCCTGGTGGACGCGCTCGCCGACGTCGACGTGCTCCACGTCGCGTGGCCGGAGTGGTGGTCGGGCACCGACCCGGCGCGCACGGCAGCGGTGCTCGACGCAGTGCACGCCAGCGGCGTGAAGATCGTGTGGACGATGCACAACCTGCTCCCGCATCGGTGGAAGACCGCGGACGCGGCGGCGTCGTACCAGCTGTGGGCTGCGGCGGCCGACGGCGTGATCCACCACAGCGACTGGGGTCGGGCCGAGGCGCAGGCCACCTACGAGTACGGGGACCACACGCTCCACCTCGTGAACCCGCACGGGCACTGGGGCGACCGGTACCGCGGCGTCGACCGATCGGCCCGAGCCGAGATCGAGCGCGAGCTGGGCTGGGCGCCGTGTGCGATCCGGCTCGCCGTCATCGGCACCGCGCGGGCCGAGAAGGACCTGCAGCGCGTGCTCGACGCGTTCCACACCGTGCCCCGAGACGACATGCAGCTCGTCATCCGGTTGGCGGGCGACGAAACCGTGCCCGACGACCTGCGGATCCACGTCGACCGGGAGTCGCTCCCCGAGACGGCGTTCGTGCGGCGCATGGGTGCGATCGACGCCTTGGTGCTGCCCTTCGCACCCACGGGCATGCTCACCACCGGGACGGCCTTCGACGCCATCGGCGCGGGCGTGCCTGCGATCACGTCGGACTGGGGCTTCTTCGACGAGGTGTTCGCCGGCACCGACATCCGCTACGGCACGTCGGCCGAGGACCTCTGCCGGTGCTTTGCGGCGCTCACGCCCGAGCGGATCGAAGCCGCGCGCCAGGCGATGGCGGAACGTCGACCCGCCTTCGACTGGGCGCCGATCGCCGCGCGCCACCTCGACTTCCTGGAGACGGTCGCGGAGCGCTGAACGGTCAGCGGCGGGTCTTGTGCCGCGTCTGCTTCTTGACCGCAGCGAGCTCGATGCGCTCGGGACGGTCCTTGTAGAAGTCGTCGAGGGGGAAGCACCCGGAAATCAGGCCGTTGCGCGGCGCGGTGGTGCAGTCGCTGAAGGTCCGGCAGATGAGGGGTGTCCGGAGCGGCCGACCGGCGAGCACGTCGGCCGGCAGGTGGGGGTAGCTGAGCATCCCGCGGCCGATCCCCACCGACGTGACGGCGCCGATGCGCACCTGGTGCTGGGCCACGTGGGGGAGCCATTGCTGCAGGTACGAGTAGCCCGACCCGACGACGGCGAGATCGGGGTGGGCCCGGGCCAGCTCGGCGGTCGCCGCGATCATGCGCGCCGCACCGACGAGCGGGTCCTCGGGTGGGGAGTAGCCGTCGGACGGTGGGAAGAACGCCGGCCGCTGCACGTGCGGGTTGTAGTACGGGCTTCCGGCCGTGACGCACACGAGGCCGATCCCCAGCTCGCGGCAGAGGTCGAGGAACCGGTGCGCCTCGGTGAGGTCGACGCCGAGGCCGGTGCCGTCGCCACCGAACGCGAACCGGGCCGCATCGGCCGACCCGGGAGCCGGCACGCCCACGCCGTCGTCACCTGCGACGAACGGCACGAGGTCGTAGGCCGACAGACGCACCCCGATCCCGATGCCCGGGGTCGTACGGCGGATGCCGTCGACGACGCGCCGGAGGAACGCAGTGCGCTGCGCGAACCCACCGCCGTACGGGCCGGGACGGTCGAGCGCGCCGAGCAGCTCGTGGAGCAGATAGCCGTGGCAGTGCTTCACGTCCACGAAGTCGAAGCCGGTGTCGGCCGCGAGGTGCGCGGCGTGCACGAAGGCATCGGCCAACGCGTCGAGATCGTCGTCGGAGAGCATCGCGGTGGTCTCCGACGGCACGCGGCCGTCGAGGATCGGGTGGTGGTATGCGATGCGGGGCTCGAGGCCACCGGTCGGGCGGCACCAGCGGCCGGAGTGGGTGAGCTGGAGTCCCACGACGAGGTCGTCCGAAGCGCCCTGGGCCGCGACGTGCGCGTCGACGAGGACGTCGCGCAGGCCGGCGAGGTCGCCGGCGGTGTCGTCGTCGATCACGAGCTGGTGCGGGTTGGCCCGGCCGTCGTGGCGCACGGCGACGGCCTCGCCACCCCACACGAGCTTGGCGCCGCTCTCGCCGAACCGCTGCCAGCGCCGGCGCACGAGGTCGGTCGGCCGACCGTCGCCGGTGCCGTCCCACCCCTCCATGGGCAGCACAGCGAAGCGGTTCCCCACGGTGTGGGTGCCGGTCGACGCGTCGGTGAACGAGAAGGGCGTGGCCAGCGGACCGTGCGCGTCGACGGCGTCGTCGGCGCCGACCTGGTCGGCGATGCCGAGGGCATCGAGCCGGTCCCGCAGATCGGCGACCGTCCGGAGGCGCTTCACCTGCACGATGTCGGTCACAGCATCTCCTCGAGCCGGCGGGCGATGTCGGCGAGCACGGCGCGGTCGCTGTCGGGTCGGCGCGGCGCGCCCTCGGGCGTGGCGTCGGACCCGATGCGATCGCGCAGCGAGAGGAACAGCGCGGCGTCGTGCCGGTACGCGGGCACCGGCGGGCGGAATGCGAAGAAGCCGAGGTACTGCAGCAGGTCGTTGAGCTCGTGGAACTCGCGGTCGCCGTCGGCCCACCTTCGATCCCGCTCGGCGAAGGCCTCGGGGGCGAACGCCGACAGGCCGAGCAGGTAGTCGGAGCCGTAGCAGACCATGTCGATGGCGAGGTCGTTGCCGGTGAACACCCGGAACTCGGGCCGCACCCGGTCGCGCAGTGCGAGGCGATCCCACTCCAGTGCTCGCGAGAGCGACGAGTGCTTTGCGCCGATGCACGCGTCGATCCCGAGCAGCCCCTCGTACGCTTCGAGGGAGTAGATGCGGCCGTAGGGCACGAACATCGGGCCGAGCTCGAAGCCGATGAACCGGTCGACCCGGGCCCCGAGCTGGGTGTGTGCCGCGACCCACCCGGTGTCGTCGAGGGCGTTGAGTCCGTGCGACGGGAACACGACCGGCGTCCCGCCGCGCGTGGTGATGCGGTCCATGGCCGTGAGGTACGTGTCGAGCGCGAACGGCGCGCCCGGATCGTCGGCGACGAACGCGCCGGCGACGAAGCCGGCGGGACCGGCGTGCGCGGCGGCGACGTCGAGGACGCGCTCGCGGGTCGGGTCGTCGAGGAGCTGGACGTAGCCGGTGTCCATGTTGACCGCCGGCGTGATGCCGACGGCGACGGTGCGGTCGAGGAGTGCCGCGAAGGCCGGCCAGTCGACCGTGCCGGCATCGGTGAAGGGCAGCAGCACCGCGGAGATGCCGGTGATGGTCCGGCCGGGCTGGAGCGGGGGCGCCGGTCGGGGCTTGGGGCGAGACGGCGTGGTCATCGGGCGGCGAACTCCTCGAGGCGGGCGACGAGGTCGTCGGGAACGTCGGGCGCCGTAGTGGTCGTGACCGTGGTGGCGTCGTCGGAGGCACCGACGGCGCAGGCGAGCCAGTGCGTGCCGGGGCCGACGGTGACGTCGAGCGCGGGGACGAGCGTGTGCGGCCACAGCAGGTTGGCGTTGACGGTGACGTTGCGCAGCGCGGCGATCCGCTCCGGCGCACCGTCGCGGCGTCGATCCACGATTGTGGTCGCGCCCCAGGCGCTCGACCCGGTCACTTGCCCGGGGTTGGCGGCGTCGTGGGACGCGAACGTGAACCCGGTGGGCTCCCAGGGCAGCGCGAAGCCCGTCTCGGCCAATGTCAGGTCGCGGTCGGTCTCGATCCGGTGCAGCCGCAGGTGCCAGGGCGCGCCGCCGCAGAGCGCGGTGTCGATCCGCACGCCGGGGAGCGGGCACCAGCGTCCGAGCGCGACGCCGTCGGCCACGTCGCTCACCACGAGGCCGAGGCGGGCGCCGCGCGTGCCGGTCGCGACGTCGGTGACCACGAGGGTGGAGTCGGTGGTGGCGCCGCCGAACGGCGCCGGGAACTCGCCGCTGAAGCCGAAGCGGCTCGAGTACGCGAGCTTGCGGTACTTCGCCTCGGACTGCTCGACCATGGGCCACCCGCCGGGCTGGGCCATCAGGGCGACGGCCTGCGACCGATCGCGGCCGACGACCATCCCGGCGGTCGGGAGCGTTGCGGTCTGGGGTGGAGCGGGCTCGGCCTCGGTAGCGGTCCAGAACGGGTGGGTCCCCGGCGCCGCGAGCATCCAGAACGCCTTCATGCACCAGTACGGCGACCCGGCCGAGTTGTACGACTCGCTCATCGCCCGGTTGTCATAGCCGTAGCCCACGGACACCACGCCGTCGCGGTCGCTGATCGGTCGGTCGCTCCACCAGCGGAGGTGCCGCAGGGCGAGCCCCTTCACCGTGGCCCAGTCGAGTGCGTCCACGTCGGCCGCAGCGAGCGCGCCCCAGACGCTCGCCTGCGCGAAGCGGTAGGTGAGGCTGCGGCCGAAGGGGATGGCCGCGCCGTCGGGACCGAACCAATGGGCCAAGTCGGCGGTGCTCTCGCGGGCGCGCTCGATCGAACGGGCAGCGAGCCCACGGTCGCCGAGGCCGGAAGCCGCGATGAGCAGGCCGTAGGTGTGCAGGGCGAACGGCACGTACCAGTCGATGTTGCCGCCGTTGCCGTCGCTGTACCACCCGCCGCCGATCGCGTAGGAGTCGATCAGGGCGACCGACCGGTCCCGGGCGTCGAGGTCGACGCTGACCCCCACCCGCTCGAACCCCATCTGCACGAGCAGCCGGAAGAACTGCCAGTTGTTGGGCGCGGGCTCGCCCCGCTCGACGCCGCGCAGCCACTCGATCACCCGGTCGCGCTGGCCTCCGGTGAGTGGGTCCCAGATGTGCTCGGGTGTGAACGCCAACGCCACGCCGATGGCCGCCATCTCGACCATCCGCTGGTCGATCTCGGGGCCGCACGGTCCCCAGTACTCGGGGTGGTCGGGATCGGTGCCGTGGGCCAGCCCCGCCACCCAACGGTCCCAGTGCGCGAACGTGCCCCCGCCCGCCACCAGCGGGACGATTCCCCACAGCGGACGGGCGTAGCCCTCCAACTCGGCCACGCGCTGGGGGAACGCGGCGGCGAAGCTGCCCAGGCGGACGCGGGCACCGCCCGGGGACACCCACGGGACCAGCGGCTCTACGAGGTCGACCACGGCCCGCTGGACGTCGGACCGGGTGCGCAACGGATTGCCGTGCAGCGGGTTGGCGCGTGGGTCGGGCGCGGGCGGGGTGGGCATGTCAGGCGATCCGTTCGAGGTCGGCGGCGTGCACGGGATGGAGGAGGGGCGCGCCGGAGAGGAAGCGCCGCACCTCGGCGACGGCGAGGTCGCCCATGCGGGCCACCTCGTTGCCCATCGACCCGGCGATGTGGGGGGTGAGCACCACGTTGGGCAGGTCGTACAGCGGGGAGTCGGCCGGCAGCGGCTCGGGGTCGGTCGTGTCGAGCCACGCGCACAGGCGTCCACGTGTGCACTCGCGTGTGAGCGCGTCGGTGTCGACCAGTGAACCCCGCGCGGTGTTGACCAACCACGCGCCGTCGCGCATCTGGGCTAGTCGCGCTGCGTCGAACAGGTGCCGGGTCTCAGGCAGCTCGGGTGCGTGGATGGTGACGATGTCGGCCCAGGCGACCAGGTCGTCGAGCGCCATCGGCGTGACGCCGAGGTCCACAGCGTCGTCGGCACTCAGGTAGGGGTCGGTGACCGCGACCTCGAGGTCGAGGGTGTGCAGCCGGCCGATCAGCAGCCGACCGATGCGTGACGCGCCGACCACACCGATGCGCAGCCCCCGAGTGCCGACCGGGCCGGCCGGGCCCTGCCCGGTGACGGGTTCGGTGCCGCGCACCTCGCGGTGACGGTCGCGGATCCGGAACACATCCTTGGCGATCATCACGATCGCGGCGAAGGTGAGCTCCGCCACGGGGACGGCGTTGGCGGCGGCCGCGCTGGAGACGGTGATGTCGCGCGCCCAGACCGCCGGCGTCACGGTGTGCTTCACCGTCCCGGCGGCGTACGCGAGGAGCCGCAGGCGCGGCATGCGGGCGAGGAGTGCCTCGTCGAGCACCGAGCAGCCCCAGCTACCGACCACGACGTCGACCGACGCGAGATCGGCATCGGCCATCGCCGTGAGGTCGCCGCCGCCGGGGGACACGAGGTCGACGAGCGCCTCGAGTTTGCTCCGGGCGGTCTCGGTCAAGAGCATCGCCTCGATTCCCGGGATCATGCCGAGTGCGGCCACCGGGCGGGCGTCGCTCATGGACCCTCCTCACCGGGATAGCGCAGACCGATCTGGGCGCGCACGGCGTCCATCACCTCCGTCATCGCGAGCCTGTCGGCCAGCTGCATGCGGGGGCTCTCGCGGAGGCCTTCGTCGAGGCATCGATGGACCTCGTCGACCTGGAAGCGGAATCCGTCACCGTCCCAGCCGGCCTCGACGACCTGCTCGCCCTGCGGGCTCCGAACGGTGAACGACTGCGGGCAGTGCATGAACGCGGGCAGCTCGAGCCACCCCTCGCTCCCGGCGATGCGGGCCGTGCACGACATCGGGATGCGCAGCGCCGCCTTCACGACGGACAGCCCGTCGCCCGGATGGCGGAGCACTGCGGCGACCGACTCGTCCACCCCCGTGGTGCCGATATGGCCCTCGGCCGCGATGTCCGCGGGCACACCGAGCACCAGGAGCGCGAGGTGCACGGGGTAGACGCCGAGCTCCAGCAGGGCACCGCCCCCCAGCGCCCGGTCGAAGTGCCGGTTGGACGGATCGACCGGTCCGCGCCAGCCGAAGTCGGCCTCGACCATCAGCGGCTCACCGATCCGGCCGGCGGCGATCGTGTCGGCCATCGCGACGTACGACGGAAGGAAGCGGCTCCACATCGCCTCCATGACGAAACGATCTTGTGCGGCCGCGACCCGTGCCGCCTCACGAACCTGGCCGGCGTTCAGCGCGAAGGGCTTCTCGCACAGGACGTGCTTGCCATGCTCCAGCGCGCGCAGCACGTCTTCGGCGTGACGTCCGTGGGGTGTGCCCACGTAGACGATGTCGACGTCGGGATCCGAGAACAGTTCGTCGTAGCTGCCGTGCGCGTGGGGCACCTCGAAGCGGCCCGCGAACTCCCTGGCCCGGTCGACCGAGCGTGAGCCCACTGCGATGATCCGTCCCCGGCCGGTGCTGCGCATCGACTCCGCGAACCGCTCGGCAACGCCGCCGGTTGCGGCGATGCCCCACCGATACCCGTTCGTCTCGCTCATGAGGACATCACCAGCCGTTGGCGCGGGCGACCTCGCCGAGCCAACGAGCCGACGGCTTCACCGTGCGCGCGAACGTGGTTCGATCGACGGCGATCAGACCGAACGTCGGGTGGAAGCCCGACACCCACTCGAAGTTGTCGAGCAGGGTCCAGTGCAGATAGCCGCGGACGTCGATGCCGTCGGCGACGCACTCGGCGAGTCCCTCGAGCGCGGCATTCGTGTACGCGATGCGGGCGTCGTCGTCGTCGGTGGCGAGGCCGTTCTCGGTGACGAGCACGGGAACGCCGGCCCGTTCGGCCGCGCGCCGCACGGTGTGGCCGAGTGCGGGCGGGTAGATCTCCCAGCCGACCTGGCTCTTCGGCGCGTCGTCTGCCACCGGGAGCTTTCCCTCGGGCCCGTAGAACACCCGTGAGTAGGTCTGCACGCCGACGAAGTCGTCGTCGCGCGACACGTCGAGCCAGTCGAGCTGCGCGCCCGGGAGCACCCGCTCCAGGTACTCCTCCCCGCCGGGCGCGGCCTGCAGGTCGACGAGCGCAAGCGTCCAGCCCACCTTGGTCTCTGGCCGAACCTGCTTGATCGCCTCCCGAGCGGCGACGTGCGCGGCCCGCATCGGCGCGAAATGAACCGACGGCCACGACCGCGGCGTGAGCGGAGCACCGGCCGCGGCGTCCTCGGGGCGGAGCAGCTCGACGGACTCGGTGTCGGCGACCGGCGCCATGCTCCCCTCGACCAGCATCGCGATCACGTTGGGCTCGTTGATCGTGCACACCCAGTCGACGAGGTCGCCGAGGTGCGTGTGCACGCGTGTGCAGTACTCGGCGAACCGCGTGGCTGCGCCGGGCTGATCCCACGCCCCCGTGCGGGAGAACCAGCGCGGCAGCGAGAAGTGGTTGTAGGTGACCACCGGAGTGATGCCGTGCTCGTGGCACGTCGTGACCATGCGCTTGTAGTGGTCGAGCGCGGCGACGGAGACGTAGCCGTCCTCGGGCTCGACGCGAGCCCACTCCACCCCGAAGCGGTAGGCGTTGACGCCGAGGTCGGCGAGGATCGCAATGTCCTCCGGGTAGCGGTGGTAGTGGTCACAGGTGTCGCCCGACGGCTCGGCCCACCCGGAGTCCGGGGCGAACTCCAGATCCCACATGTCGGACGCGACGTTGCCGCCTTCCACCTGGTGGGGCGCGGTGGCCGCACCCCAGAGGAAGCCGTCCGGGAACCGGACCGTGGTCATGATGCCTCCTCGAAGATGGTCGGGAGCAACGGAGCGAAGGTCGGGAAGGGAGATCGGTCAGGAATGGAGGTCGACGCCGGGCATCGTGAGCGCGACGAGGGCGGCGATGAACTCCCCGGGATCGACGTCGCGGTAGGGGCTGCCGTCGAGCAGCGAGAGCATGTGGAAGCCGGCGAGAGCGGCGAGGGTGATCGGGCGGGCGGGGTCGTCGGCGAGGTCGACGTCCCATGCGCCCATCCACAACGCCCGGGCGAAGACCCGCTCGAGCTCGGGGTACTGGGCTCGCTCCAGCATCAGCAGCGTCCACAGCGGCTGGATGCGGTGCATGTCGGCCAGTCGGTCCTGCAGGTCGGCGACCGCGCGTTCGTGCGAGTCCTCGGCGTCGACCGGCCGCGCCCGCTCCTCGGCGATCGCCTCGGCGGCCTGCGCGAGCCCGCGCTCGAATGCGGGGACGACGATCGCCTCCTTGGACGGGAAGTGCCGGTAGAAGCTGCCGGTCCCGGCGGCGAGGCCCACCGCCCGCTCGATGTCGCTCACCGTGGTCCCGGCGATGCCGCGCTCGAGGAACAGCGTCAGCGCCGCGTCGAGGATGCGCTCTCGGGTCTGTCCGCGCGGTCCGGCCATGGGCGGCGATCGTACGGGGAGCGGTCGTCGTGAGGCAAGGGATCCCTTGCACTTGGGCGTGCCGCAGTGGCAACATGCGGCGCCACTGCGGGGCGAGGGCCTTCGTGCCCGGCGGACGGCCGCCGCAGGGCGGACAAGGGGGAAGTCGATGCGCAAGGTGCTCGCGGTCCTGGCGACCGCCGGAATGGTGTTGACCGCAACGTCGGTCGCCGGGGCGACGACCCGGCGTGACGACAGCGCGGTGAGCAAGGGCGAGATCAGGGTCGGGATCACCTATGTGGACCTCGCGCCCGTGCGGGCCGCCGGCATCAACCGCGACCACGGTGACTACGAGAAGGCGTGGCGGACCGTCATCGACGATCTCAACAAGCGCGGGGGTGTCAACGGGCGCAAGATCGTCCCGGTCTTTGCCGGGGTGAACCCGATCGGAACCGACCCTGCACAGGTGGCGTGCGTGAAGCTCTCGCAGGACGACAAGGTCTTCGCGGTGATGGGCCAGACCTTTGGCGCCGACGGGCCCTTGTGCTACGTCGAGCAGCAGAGCATGCCGCTGCTCGGCGGGAGCATCACGGCCGAGGGTCTGTCGCGTGCCAACGCGCCGTGGTACACCCTTGAGCGCAGCAGTGGCGATCTCGCAACGATGATGAACGCGTTCGCGGCCGACGGTCAGTTCAAGAAGAAGACGGTCGGCGTCGTGGCCGCGGCCACGGACCAGTCGCTGACCGAGGACGTCGTGATCCCCGCGCTGGCGAAGAACAAGGTGAAGCCCAAGACGGTGGCGTTTGTCAACGCACCGAACGACGACATTCCCGCGCAGCGCGCGGAGATGGACACCATCATCAAGCGGCTGCAGGCCGACAAGGTCGACACCGTGGTCGCGGTCGAAGGCTCCATCCCGCTCCTCGCCGGCCGGCTGGCCGAGACCGAGTACCGGCCGACGATCCTGTCGACGAGCAACGCCAACGTGCAGAGCTACGCGAACACCGCCGCGAACGACACCAGTGCCCTGGCGAACCTGGTGGCCGGCGACGTGTCGTACCCCTACGACGAGCCGGCCCTGGTGAAGTGCCGGGACATGGTCGCCAAGGCGACGGATGAGACGATGGTCGAGACGCCCGCTCCCGGCCAGCCTAGTTACCGGACCTCCGCGGAGATCGCCTGCCGCTACACCGCCCTGTTCGCGCAGCTGGCCGGGGCAGCGGGCAAGAACCCGACGAGCGCCGGTCTGGCGAAGGCGGGGAAGAAGCTGGGCACGGTCACCGTCCCCGGTTCGGGCACCATCACTTACAACACCAAGACCCGCACGTTCTCCCAGCCCGTGTTCCTGTTCCGGTTCGACCCGGCGACCCGGGCGATGGTGCGCGACTCGGAGCCCTTCGCGGCGAAGACTCAGTAGTCTCCAGGCGCCACCAGACCACGCCGAGAGGGGGCGAACGGCATGGACCAGGGGTCGGCCACCGACGCGTCCGAGGCCGCGGCGTCGGCCCAAGCCGCGCAGCTGGCGACCGCCGTGCTCGATGCCGAGGCGGAGCGCGAGGCGGCCCAGGCCCGGTCGCGGGAGCAGGTGCTCTTCCCCGACGACCTCCTGCCCGGCGTGGGCGACGAGCCGATGACCCTGCGGGAAGGGCTTGCGAAGGGTGGGCACCGGGTCTTCCTCGTGCTGCTGGTCCTCGCGGCGATGGAGGAGCTCGAGAGCGCGACGATCGGCACGCTTGCGCCGAACATCCGCGACTCCCTGAACGTCAGCAGCGGGGTCATCGTCTTCCTCGCCGGCGCGTCGGGTGCGTTCCTCGTGCTCGGCGCCTTGCCGATGGGCTGGCTCGCCGACCGGTTCCGGCGGGCCCCGATCATCGGCGGCGCAGCCGTGTTCTTCGGGATGTGCGTGACGGTGTCGGGACTCGTCGTCAATGCGTTCCAGCTGTTCTGGACTCGCCTCGGCGTGGGCGTCTCCAAGGCGAGCACCACCACGGTGCACCCGTCGCTGATCGCGGACCAGTATCCGATCTCCGTCCGCGGTCGCATCAGCGCCTCCATGCAGACCGCGGCGCGCGCGGTCGGAACGCTCAGTCCCGTCATCGTGGCCGGCATCGCCACCCTTGCGGGTGAGGAGGACGGGTGGCGCGTCGCCTTCTTGGTGCTCGGGATCCCCGCTGCCATCGTGGGTTTGTTCGCGTTCCGGCTTCGTGAGCCCGTGCGCGGTCAGTTCGAGAAGCGAGACGTGCTCGGTGAGGTCATCGACGACGAGAACCCGGCCCCCATCTCGGTGGAGGCTGCGTTCGCCCGTCTGTGGCAGATCCGGACCATCAAGTCGGTGGTTCTCGGCTTCGCGGCCATGGGCTTCGGTCTGTTCACCGCCGGTGTCCTAGCGAACCTCTTCCTGGACGAGCAGTACGGCACCAAGACGCTCGAGCGTGGTGTGCTCGGCACGATCGGTGGCGTCGGCCTCCTGATCGTGATCCCGTTCGCCGGCCGCTACTACGACGGGTTGTATCGCAGGGACCCGGCGAAGGCGCTCCGGCTCGTGGGGCTGATCATCCTGCCTGCCGCGTTGTTGACACCGGTGCAGTACTTCATGCCCAACGCGATCCTGTTCACGGTCATGGGCATCCCCAGGGAGATCCTCCTCTTCACCGCCTTCACGATGGTCGGCCCGGTGATCACGACCGTCGTCCCGTACCGGCTTCGGGGCATGGGCAGCGCGCTGGCGTCCGTGTACATCTTCTTCATCGGGGCGACGGGCGGCGCAGTGCTGTCGGCCTTGCTGGCCGACGCATTCGGCCCGCGAGTGGCCGTCATCTCGCTCGTCGTGCCGTCGACGGTCCTCGGCGGCTACATGATCATCCGGGGCGCCAAGTACATCCGCAACGACCTGTCGCTGATCGTGGCCGAGCTCCAGGAGGAGATGGAGGAGCACGAGCGCCGCCTGGCCGATCCCGAGGCGGTGCCCGTCCTGCAGATCAACAACGTCGACTTCGCGTACGGACCGGTGCAGGTGCTCTTCGACGCAGCGTTTGAGGTGCACCGTGGAGAGGTCCTCGCCTTGCTCGGCACGAACGGCGCAGGGAAGTCGACCCTGCTCCGCGTGATCGCCGGCCTCGGCACTCCGGCCCGGGGGGTGGTGCGCCTCGAGGGCCGCACCATCACCTACACCACTCCCGAGCAACCTGCCCGCCTCGGCATCCGGATCCTCATGGGCGGCAAGGGCATCTTCCCCGCGATGACCGTCCACGAGAACCTCGAGATGGCCGCGTTCGTCTACCGCGGCAACCGGGAGGACTACCAGCGCCGCCTCGACCGCGCGTACGACCTGTTCCCGGTCCTCGCCGAGAAGCGCAAGGCCGCCGCGGTCACGCTGTCGGGCGGCCAGCAGCAGATGCTTGCGCTGGCAATGGTCCTGTTGCACGATCCCGAGGTCCTCGCCATCGACGAGCTGTCGTTGGGGCTCGCCCCGGTCCTCGTGCAGGACCTGTTGGCGGTGATCGAGCGGCTCAAGGGCGAGGGAATGACGATCATCATCGTCGAGCAGTCGCTCAACGTCGCGCTTTCGATCGCCGATCGGGCCGTCTTCCTCGAGAAGGGGCAGGTCCGCTTCAGTGGGCCGGCGGCCGAACTGGCCGGACGTGACGATCTCGCGCGTGCCGTGTTCCTCGGCACCGAGGGCGGTTGACCCCGAGGTGCTCGCGGCGACGTGGATCACGCGACAGCTCGTCTTCGACGGCATCGTCTCCGGGCTCGTCATCGGCATGCTCGCAATGGGGATCGTCTTGATCTACCGCGCGACCCGGGTCATCAACTTCGCAGTGGGCAACATGGGTCTCGTCGGCGCGAGCCTCTTGGCGCTCCTGGTCGTCAACTGGGGGGTGCCGTTCTGGCTGGCCCTTCCGGCGGCGCTCGTGGTCGGAGTGCTCTACGGCATCGTCATCGAGCTGGTCGTCGTCCGTCGTCTCTTCTTCGCCCCGCGGGTCGTGATGCTCGTCGCCACCATCGGCGTCGCCGGGCTGTCCGAAGCGATCATCACCGCCTATCCCAAGCTGAAGAACGAGGGCGCCGAGTATCCGGTCGCCACGGCGAAGGTCTGGAACGACGTGCTCGGTGTGCGGGTGAGCGGGGCCCAGGTCGCGATCCTCATCAGCGTGCCGATCGTGGTCGTCGTCCTCGGGTGGATGCTCAACCGCACGCTCCTCGGGCGCACCGTGAAGGCGTCGGCTGAGAACCCGGACCTCGCCCGCGTGCAGGGCATCAACCCGAAGTTCGTGTCGACGGCGGTGTGGGCCATCGCCGGCTTCTTGGCCACGCTGACGATGATCCTCATCGCCGGCCAGTCCGGAGCTGCCAGCCAGCTGCCGACCCTCGGTGCGAACACCCTCGCCCGGGCACTGGTCGCAGCGGTGGTGGCCGGGATGGTGTCGTTCCCTCGGGCGATGCTCGCAGGAGTGGTCATCGGCATCGCCCAGTCCCTGATCTTCTTCAACTTCCTCGACAAGCCGGGCCTGATCGACCTGCTGCTGTTCGTTGCCGTGCTCATCGCGGTGGCGTTCCAGGGTCGGGCGCGTGCGCGCGAGGAGACGCAGACGTTCTCGTTCACTCCGAAGGTGCGCGAGATCCCGGAGAACCTCCGCGACCTGTGGTGGGTGAAGCACCTCACCGCCATCGTGCTGACCGTGCTGCTGGTCCTCGCCGTGCTCGTGCCTTTCGTCGTCACCGCACCGTCCCGACAGCTGCTCTATGCGCTCATCGGCTGCTTCGCGGTTTGCGCTCTCTCCCTCACGATCCTCACGGGCTGGGCCGGCCAGCTGTCCCTCGGACAGATGGCGTTTGCCGGTCTCGGTGCGCTCCTCGCGGCGTCTCTCGCCCGCGGCCTCGATGCGGACCTCGTGGTGGTGAACCTCGACCTTCGACCCCTGTCGTTCGTCGTCGCCATCCTGGTCGCGTCCCTACTCAGCGCCGGATTCGCCGCGGGGATCGGCGCGGGGTCGTTGCGGGTCCGCGGGCTGCTGCTGGCCGTCGTCACGTTCGTGTTCGCGGTCACCGCGCAGCAGTACCTGTACCGCCAGCCGCTCCTGTCCGGGGGATCGGCGTCGCTCGTGTCCTTCCCCCGGGGAACGCTCTTCGGCATCGATCTGAACGAGCAGCGTGCGTACTACTGGGCCGTGCTCGCAGTGCTTGCGCTGTGTGTGGCGTTCGTGGGCCGGCTGCGCAAGTCGGGAATCGGGCGGACGACGATCGCGGTGCGCGACAATCCCGACACCGCTGCGGCGTACACCGTCGGGACCACCGCAACCAAGATCCGCGCCTTCGCGATCGCCGGTGGGCTCGCCGGCCTCGGCGGCGCGCTCATCGCGGGTGCAGTCGAGTCGATCCCGTTCACGGAGCGGTACTTCCTGGTCGGGGACTCACTCCGGCTAGTCGCGATGGTAGTGATCGGTGGGATCGCGGCACCGATGGGCGCGGTGATCGGCTCGATATGGGTGATCGGGATGCCCGCGTTCTTCCCCGACAACGAGCTGGTGCCCTTGCTCACCTCGAGTCTCGGGCTCTTGGTGCTGCTCCTCTACTTCCCGGGTGGCTTCGTGCAGATCGCGTTCGCGGTGCGAGACGGGTTCCTCGCGTGGGTATCGGCACGACGCGCACCGGCATCCACCGCTCGGACGGTGTCGATGCCGTCTTCGCTGACCCGTGCGGCCCGCCCACCGCTGACGGAAGGGGTGCCCGCCCTCGAAGTGGTCAACCTGTCGGTCCGCTTCGGCGGCAACGTGGCCGTCGACGGCGTGTCGTTGCACGTGGGCTCCGAGGAGATCGTCGGGCTGATCGGCACCAACGGCGCGGGGAAGTCGACGCTGATGAACGGCATCGGCGGGTTCGTCAGGGCCAAGGGAGTGGTGCGTCTCCACGGTCACGACGTGTCGCATCATTCCCCGGCGCGGCGGGCGCGTGAGGGTCTCGGTCGGACCTTCCAGGCGGCGCGGTTGTTCCCCGAGCTGACGGTGCGCGAGACGGTCCAGGTCGCGCTGGAAGGGCGCGGGCGCACCCGATTCCTGTCGACGGCGCTCTTCCTGCCACACGCCACGGCCCGGAACCGCCGGCAGCGGGCGGAGGCCGACGACCTGATCGGGTTTCTCGGCCTCGGTCGCTACGCAAGTGTGCGCATCGCCGACCTGTCGACCGGCACTCGCCGGATCGTGGAGCTGGCCGGCCTCCTCGCACTCGACCCGCGCGTCCTCTGTCTCGATGAGCCCACCGCGGGCGTCGCCCAGCGGGAGACCGAGGCGTTCGGGCCGCTGATCCAGGAGATCCGTCGGGAGCTGGGTGCCGCCATGCTGGTCATCGAGCACGACATGCCGTTCATCATGGGCATCAGCGACCGCGTGTACTGCCTCGAGGTCGGACGCGTCATCGCCGAAGGTCCGCCCACCGATGTCCGCTACGACCCGAAGGTCGTGGCCAGCTACCTCGGCATGGACGAGCGGGCCATCGCCCGCAGCGGTGCCGTGGCAACGCCGGAGGCAGGGCTGAGCGACATCACTGCGTGACGTCGCGCCCGATGGCGCACGTGTATTCGATAGTGCCGGACGCCTGGTCGTGCACGCTGCCGTCGG
>JBJSXO010000209.1:0-6066 GCA_046086425.1 Actinomycetota bacterium
CGAACTCGGCCAGGGTGGGCGGCCAGTCATCCGCAAGGTCATCCCGCTTGCCGCGATCTTCGCCGTCGTCGTGTCGTCGATCGTTCTCATCGGCAGTCCGTGGATCACGAAGGACTTCTTCGAAAAGAACTGGGTCGTCACGGCATCGCTGCTCGTTGCGTTTCTTGCCTATGCGCCAACGCACCTTGCACGCGGCATCTGCTCGGGTTCGGGACGGTTCGTCGACTACGGCATCGTGATGGGCTTCGATGGTGCGACGCGCATCATCGGCTGCATCGCATTGTGGATCGTCGGCGTCGAAGTGGTCGGCGCATATGCGATGGTGGTCGCCGCCGCTCCCCTGCTGGGTGTCTTCATCGTCTTGTCGCGCGGCGCGCTGCGCACCGACGACGGACCGCCGGCATCGTGGTCGGAGATCACGCCGAACCTCGGTTGGCTGCTCGGCGGGTCGGTTCTTGCCGCGGCGCTCGTCAATGCCGCGCCGATCGGCGTCGACGTCCTTGCCGACGCGAATCAGGCCGAAGAGGTCACTCAGTTCGGCAACGGCGTCATCCTCGCCCGCGTTCCCCTCTTTCTCTTCCAGGCGATTCAGGCGTCGTTGTTGCCGCGCCTCGCACGTCTTGCAGCGCACGGCGACCTCAGTGAATTCCGTGTCGCGTTCCGCCGACTGCTCTTCAACGTCATCGGCATCGGCGTTCTCGGTGTCGGCGGGTCGGCGATCATCGGCCCCAAGGTTCTCGAGGTCGTGTACGAAGGCGGCCTCGACCGTCGCACACTCACGTTGCTGGCTCTCGGCAGCGCGCTCTACATGCTGGCACTCGGCACGTCGCAGGCCGTCATCGCACTGCATGGCCACAAATGGGTGACCGTCGGTTGGGGCGTTGCGATGGTGACCTTCGTTCTGGTTACGTGGCTGTCGAGTGACGAACTGTTCCTGCGCGTCGAACTCGGTGCCGCGGCATCGTCGGGCGCAGCAATGGTTGTGTTTGCCCTCGCTTTGCGCGCACGCATGGCAAGTGGCGACACACCCGACACTGAGTCGATCATCGAAGCGCTGAGCGAACGCCACCTCGAGGGCTGACTACCAAGACCGATTTATCTCGACAGTTTCGCCGACTCGACCGCGAGGTCGTTGCGCACCATCATCTTCACGAGACCCGCGAAGTCGACCTCGGGCTGCCAGCCGAGCTTGGTCTTCGCCTTTGTCGGGTCGCCGATCAAGAGGTCGACCTCTGCCGGACGGAAGAACCGCGGGTCCTGCTTCACGTATGGACGCCAGTCGCTGATGCCGACTTCGTTGAAAGCGAGTTCGAGGAACTCTTCGATGCTGTGCGTTTCACCCGTTGCCACGACGTAATCGTCGGGTTCGGGCTGCTGCAGCATCAGCCACATCGCTTTCACGTAGTCGCCTGCATAGCCCCAGTCGCGCTTCGCATCGAGGTTGCCGAGCGAGATGTCTTCTTGGACGCCGAGCTTGATACGAGCAACGGCGTTCGAAATTTTGCGCGTCACGAACTCGAGCCCGCGGCGCTCACCCTCGTGGTTGAAGCAGATGCCCGACGAGGCGTGGATGCCGTACGACTCGCGGTAGTTGAGGGTCGTGTAGTGGCCGAACACCTTCGCCGAGCCGTAGGGCGAGCGGGGGTGGAACGGCGTCAGTTCGCTTTGCGGAACCTCGCGCACCTTGCCGAACATCTCCGACGACGACGCCTGGTAGAAGCGGATCGGGTTGCCCTCGGTGCCGCCGACGATGCGGATGGCCTCGAGCATCCGCAGCACCCCGACGCCGGTGATGTCGGCGGTGAGCTCGGGCTGGCGGAAGGAGAGCGCGACGAAGCTCATGGCCCCGAGGTTGTAGACCTCGTGGGGCTGGACCTGCTCGACCGCGGCGATGAGCGACGAGAGGTCGCGCAGGTCCCCCTCCACGAGCTCGAGGGCGGGGTTCTCCTCGAGGACGGTCTGGATCTTGGGGTTGTTCTGGCCCCGCACCATGCCGAACACCTGGTAGCCCTTGGCGGCGAGGAGCTCGGACATGTGGCGCCCGTCCTGGCCGGTGATTCCGGTGACGAGGGCGCGCTTCACGGCACGGACGGTAGCGGTCGGGTCGGGTCGATCCCCGGATCGAGCTGCAGGGCGAACTCCGCGCAGCGCTGGGCCTCGGCGGTCTCACCGATGCGGCCGGCCGCGCGACCGAGACCCACGAGGCCCCGCAGGAATCCCCGGTTGGTCTCGTGGCGCCAGCGCACGTACCCGGATCCCCGCCAGCCCGAGCTCCGCAGGCGGTCGAGCCCGCGGTGGTAGGCGACCCGGTAGCACGCGTAGGCCTCCACGTCGTCGCGAGCGTGGTCGCCGAGCCGGGCCCACCCGTCGAGGAACCCCGGCCAGCGCGCCACGACCGCGGCGACGGCGTCGCGCCGCTCGGGGAGCGGCCGGGCCAGCGCGTCGTCGAGGGCGGCGAGCGCGTCGGCCGGCTCGGGATCCAGCACGGTCTCGGGCGGACCGGAGCGGGACATCGACACGGGGAGATCGGGCACGGGCGCATCGTAGGGGAGATGCCGGCCGGGGCCCGAGGCCCGCCGTCGGGGCCGGTCCGTGCGGTCGATACCATCGCCCTCCGTGACCACACCCGCTCCTGCGCCCGCCTCCACCACGCCGACGACGCACCTCGTGCTCGTCCGCCACGCGGTCACGGCCCAGACCGGGCCCCTGCTGTCGGGGCGCACGCCGGGCATCGACCTGTCGGAGGAGGGCCGCGGCCAGGCCGACGCGCTCGGCCAGCGCATGGGCGGTCTGCCCGTCGACGTCGTGTACGCGAGCCCGATCGAGCGCACCACCCAGACCGCCGAGGCCATCGCCCGCCACCACGACCTTCCGGTCCTCCGGCTCGACGGCGTGCTCGAGGCGGACTACGGCGAGTGGACGGGCCGCAAGATCGCCGACCTGGCGGCGACCGACCTCTGGAAGGTGGTGCAGCGGACGCCGTCGCGGGTGACCTTCCCGGCGGGCGAGGCGATGGCGGCCATGCAGTCGCGTATGGTCGCCGCGCTCGAGGCCGTCGTGACCGACCACCCCGGCCAGCTGGTGGTGGTGGTGTCCCACGCCGACCCGATCAAGGCCGCCATCGCGCACTTCACCGGCGTCCACCTCGACCTGTTCCAGCGGATCGTCGTGTCGCCGGCCTCCGTGACCGCCTTCGCCTTCGGGCATCACGGGGTCGCCATGATCAAGTGCAACGACACCGGAGGTCTCGACGACCTGAAGCCGCCGACCCCCGAGGCGACGGGCGACGGCGATGCCTGATCCCATCGAGTTCCCCATGGTCGACGCGCTCGGTGCCGGTGCCGTTGGGGAACCGGGTCAGCGCGCCTTCTACATCCAGGCTCGCTCGGAGGAGGCGCAGCTCACCGTGTTGCTCGAGAAGGAGCAGGTTGCGCTGCTCGCGGCCGAGGCGATCGCGTTCCTCGATCGCATCCAGGAGCAGTACCCCGAGGAACCGGTGACGCTTCCTGCGGCAGTGGCTGCCCTCCGTGAGCCGACGGTGCCCCTGTTCCGGGCCCGGCTGATCGGCCTCGGCTTCGACCCTGAGCGTGAGCTGGTGCTCATCGAGCTGCGCGAGCGGGCCGACGACGAGGACGACGGCGAGGAAGACGGCGATCTCGACGAGCTGCGCGAGCTGGTCGACGACGAGGACGCGCGGGCGCTCGAGGACGCGTTGCGCGCGGTCGGCGCCGAGGAGGAGGGGTACGTCGCGCGCATCTACGCCACCCGGTCCCAGGTGCGGGCGATGGCCGCGCACAGTGCGTCGGTCGTGTCGGCCGGCCGCCCTCCGTGTGACCTCTGCGGGCAGCCGCTGGACCCCGCCGGTCACCGGTGCCCGCGCTGGAACTGACCGCATGGCCTCCGTCGACCTGACCCGCCCGGAGGTCGCCGAGGTGCTGCGCCGGGGTGACCTCGAGATCGTTGGCCGCATGCGGTACTCGTCCAACGGCGCGTTCTTCGTGCAGGCGTGCCTGGACGGCGTCGAGGTTCCCGCGGTGTACAAGCCGCGTCGCGGCGAGCGACCGCTGTGGGACTTCCCCGACGGCACGCTGTATCGGCGGGAGGTCGCTACGTGCGTGCTCTCCGACGCGCTGGGCTGGGGCGTGGTGCCGGTGACGATCGTGCGTGAGGACGGGCCCCTCGGTCCCGGTGCCCTCCAGCGCTTCGTCGACCACGATCCCGAGGAGCACTACTTCACCCTGTTGCCCGATCACGAGGACCGGTTCCGCCAGTTCGCCGTGCTCGACATCCTGGCCAACAACACCGACCGCAAGGGCGGTCACTGCCTGCACGACCTCGCCGACGGCGCGGTGGTCGGGATCGACCACGGCTTGACGTTCCACCCGATGTGGAAGCTGCGCACCGTGATCTGGGACTTCGCCGAGGAGCCCGTGCCCTCCGACCTGATCGACGACGTGCGTCGGGTGCTGCGCGAGGCCGACGAGGGCGATCTCGGCGAGGCGTTGGCTGCCTTGCTGTCGCCGGCGGAGCTCGCGGCGTTCGCCGATCGTGCCGACGAGTTGCTCCGTGACGGTTGCTTTCCCGCCCCCGACCCCGGCTACCACTCCGTTCCGTGGCCCCTGGTGTAGGTGGTTCAGCTCCGCACGTAGACGTCGAGACCGTCGATGGTGCGGTCGATGCGGTAGTGACGGGAGACGTAGCGCTCGAGGCGCGGGTAGTGCGCCATAGGCGAGCGGTCCGAGCCCCGGATGTCGGCGTTCGAGGTGTCGACCACGAACTTCGGCTCGTGGTGGCGGAGATCCCGGAAGAACCAGGTCCAGACCTTGGGATCGAGCTCGCTGGCCTTGGGCGCCTCGGTGCGGCCGGCGTGGTTCTCGGCCAGCAGCGACTGCGTGGCGATGTAGCGAGTGGCCGGGGGGACCCCCGATGCCCAGTAGATCTCGGGCACGTTCCCCCACACCAGCACGCGGTCACCGGGACCGGCGTGTTCGGCGAGGTAGCGGCTCACGGCCCGGTACTCGGGCTCCTCGCCGAAGGGCGTGAGGAAGTAGCCGGCCGCCGAGAACATCATCCCGGACACGAGCGCCAGCGCCACCGTGGCCCGCACCGCCCGGCGGGTCGCGTGCGCGAGCGCTCCTGCGCTGAGCAGCACGAACGGGGGAACGAGCTGGAGGTAGTAGTGGCCGAAGAACCGCAGCCCGACGGCTACCGAGACCGCGCCCGACAGGGCCCAGAGCCACAGGTCGGCGTCGTTTTCGCCGTCCCGGTCCCGGTCCTGTCGCGCGCGCCACGAACGGGGCAGCGTCCAGAGGATCGGCACGTTGCACGCGGCCCAGCCGAGGGTCATCAGGACCAGCATGGTGACGACCAGCGCCGATGCCGTCTTGAGTCCGACGTACGAGCCGTTGCCGAGCACGGTCCAGTACACGAGCTGGCGCGGCCCGAGGAGCGCGGCCGCCGCGAGCAGCGGGATCACGAAGCCGACTCCGACGGCGACGAGGCCACGACGGCTTCGGCGTCGGATCATCGTGAAGGCGATAGGGAGCAGCGTGGCGGCGCCGGTCTGCTTTGCGAGGGTGGCCAGTCCGATGGCCACACCGGACGACGCGGCCCGGCCCCGACGCGCGAGCATCACTCCCGCGACCGTCAGCGGCAGCATGAAGATCTCGAAGTTCGCGGCTTGCCCGTCTTGGGGCGCGAACGCCACCAGCGCAACGGACCCGAGAAGCGCGGCGATCCACATGGCCCGGCGTCCGTAACGGCGCCGGGCCTCAAGCGCGAGCAGCACGGCAGTCGTTGCGGCCGCCAGCATCGCCGCCATCCGTACGCTCCAGAGGTCGGTGGTGCCGGTGATCGCCTGAGTGGCTGCGTAGACGTACGGTACGAGCGGCGGCTTACGGTCGGCGGCCTCACGGTAGAGATCGCCGCCGTTGCGGATCACCTCGCCCTGGGTGGCGAGGAACGTCTCGTCGGAGTTGAAGACGTCGACGAAGAAGGCGGGGAGCCGTAGGACCGTCGTGAGGGCGACGACGAGCAGGACGACCTGCCACCAGTCGCGGGTCCGGG
>JBJSXO010000210.1:0-2536 GCA_046086425.1 Actinomycetota bacterium
GATGCACGGCGAGCCGTCGTGGTGCTTCCTCTACCGGAAGATGATCCCCGTGCTCGTCGCCGCCGGGTTACGGTGCGTCGCCCCCGACCTCATCGGGTTCGGTCGCTCCGACAAGCCGACCCGGCGCGAGGACTACACCTACGCCCGGCACGTCGAGTGGATGCGCGCCGCGCTCTTCGACAACCTCGACCTCTCCGGCGCCACGATCGTCGGTCAGGACTGGGGTGGCCTCATCGGCCTCCGCCTCGTGGGCGAGCACCCCGACCGCTTCGCCCGGGTGGTCGCCGCCAACACCTTCCTGCCCACCGGTGACAAGACCCCGGGCGAGGCGTTCTTCAACTGGCAGCGGTTCTCGCAGGAGGTCGAGGACTTCGCCGTCGGCTTCATCGTGAGCGGCGGCTGCGCCGAGCGACCCGCCCCCGAGGTGGTCGCCGCGTACGACGCGCCCTTCCCCGACGACTCGTACAATGCCGGCGCCCGGCAGTTCCCGATGCTCGTGCCGAGCGCGCCCGACGACCCGGCCGCTCCCGCCAACCGGGCTGCGTGGGAGGTGCTGCGCGGGTGGGAGAAGCCGTTCCTCACCGCGTTCTCCGACCGCGACCCGATCACCGGCGGCTCGGATGCCGTGTTCCAGCGCGAGGTACCGGGCTGCGCGGGCCAGCCCCACACCACGATCGAGGGCGGCGGCCACTTCCTCCAGGAGGACCGCGGCCCCGAGCTGGCCCGGGTCGTCGCCGACTGGCTCCGGGCCGACTGACGGCGAGGGGCCGGACGACCGTGACGGACCGGACGGCGCGGACCTACGCTCGCCGACCGTGAGCGGTGACGCCGTCCGGCTCAACTGGCGCAAGTCGGCAACCCACGGGCTCGAGCCCGACCCCGAGCCGCGCCCGATCCGCTACACGCTCTTCTCGGTGGATGACCACCTCGTCGAACCCCCCGGCATGTTCGACGACCGGCTCCCCGCCCGCTTCCGGGATCTCGCCCCACGCGTCGTCGAGACCGAAGAGGGACACGAGGTCTGGCAGTTCGACGGTCAGATCTTCTTCCAGGTCGGCTTGAACGCGGTGGTCGGCCGCAAGCGCGAGGACTGGAAGGTCGAGCCCACGCGCTTCGACGAGATGCGACCCGGGTGCTACGACATCGATGCCCGCATCCGTGACATGGACATCAACGGAGTGTGGGCATCGGTCAACTTCCCGTCGCAGATCACCGGATTCTGCGGCTCGGTGTTCTCCCGCTGCTCCGATCCCGAGCTCGGCCTGGCCGTCACCCGGGCCTGGAACGACTGGTTCCACGATGTCTGGTTCGCACCCCACCCCGACCGCATCGTGCCGATGGGAATCACGTTCCTCGGCGACCCCGACCTCGCCGCCGCCGAGATCCGCCGCAACGCCGAGCGGGGCTTCACCGCCGTGACGCTGCCCGAGATGCCTCACCGCATCGGCATGGAGCCGATCTTCTCGTCGTGGTGGGAGCCGATCATCACCGCGTGCGCGGAGACCGACACCGTCATCTGCCTGCACGTCGGGTCGAGCGGGGTCGCCGACCTCCCGCCCGGATCACCCGCGGTGCCCCTCGCAGCCACCCTCTTCGGTCAACTCTCGCTCGGAGCCTGCGCCCAGTGGCTCTGGTCGGGCCATGCCGTGCGTCACCCCGACCTCAAGATCATCATGAGCGAGGGCGGCATCGGCTGGGTGGCGATGCTCATCGACCGCCTCGAGAACATCGTCGATCGCTCGGGCTACGGCGACTACTTCCCGGGCGAGTTCCGGCCGGCCGAGGTGCTGCGCCGCAACTTCTGGTTCGCCACGATCGACGACCCGTCCACCCTGAGCACCCGCCACGCGATCGGGGTGGACCACATCACCTTCGAGTCCGACTACCCGCACGGCGACGGCACCTGGCCCGACACCCAGGCGGTCTTCGGCGAGGTGTTCGGCGGCCTACCCGCCGACGAGATCGCGAAGATCAGTCACGAGAACGCGGCAGCGCTCTTCCGCCACCCGCTGCCGACGGCCGAGAGTCCCCACGCCGCCGGGCTCCGCGCCCGCTGACGACGACCGTCGTAGGCTCCGGACGTGCTGATGCGCCTCCTGACCCGGATCGCCTCGGGGATCGTCGGGATCGTGACCGGACTCATCGTTGCCGACGCGCTCCTCACCGACGTGTCGTTCACGCCCGTCGGCCTCGTCGAGGCCGCCCTCGTGTACTGGGTCATCCACATCGTCGTGACGATCGTCGCTTTCCGGGCCCTCGTGCGCGAGCCGTCGATCACGCGCCTCCTCGTGCTGCCGCTGGTGGTGTCGGTGGCATCCCTCGCGATCTCCACGCACTTCGTCTCCGGGATGCAGATCGAGGGGGGCTCGACCTACATCTGGACGGCGCTCATCGTGTGGATCTGCACGGCCGTCGCGCACCTCGGGGGCCACCGGATCAACCACAAGCGCAAGCTCCGGAAGGAACTCGACCGCGAGCAGGAGCGCTCCGACTCCGACTCCTGATCTCAGCGGCCGCGCGCGACTTCGGCCCAGAG
>JBJSXO010000211.1:0-26599 GCA_046086425.1 Actinomycetota bacterium
CCTCGTCGGCGTCGACGTCGCGGCCCGACAGCAGGATCTCGAACGCGCGCGACGCCCCGATCGCGCGCGGCAGCAGGAAGCTCACGCCCAGCTCGGTTGCGGTGAGGCCGTTGTTGATCCCCGCAGCCCGGAAGTACGCCGAGCGCGCCGCGATGCGGATGTCGGCCCCGAGCGACAGACACATGCCGCCGCCCACGGCGGCTCCGTTGATCGCGGCGATCACCGGCTTGTCGGCGTGGCGCATGGCGACGACCAGGTCGGACAGGTACTCCATCGCCCGTACCGAGATGCCCGCAAGGGTGAGGCCGTCGATGTTGGGGGGCGCCGAGGCGTCCTCGAGGTCGGCGCCGGAGCAGAAGCCGCGCCCGGTCCCGGTGACGACCATCGCCCACACGTCGTTATCGGCCGCCGCGGCGTCGATGGCCTCACGGAAGGGCACCATGACGTCGAACGACATCGCGTTCATGCGCTCGGGCCGGTTCAGCCGGATCACCCGCACGTGCGGGCGGGGGTCCTCGGTCTCGACGTACGCCATGGCGCCTCCTCGGTGAGCGCCCAGGTTCGCACGCCGGAGCGCCGGAGGGGGATGCGGACCGCCCGGCCCGGTGCGAGACTGCCCCGATGCGCGACGACTTCCCCCGGCCCCGCCCCGGGCCCGACGACGAGCCCTTCTGGGACTGGTGCCGCCGCAACGAGCTGCGGCTCCAGCGCTGCGACGACTGTGGGGCATTCCGGCACCACCCCCGACCGCGCTGTCCCGAGTGCCGCTCGGCCCGCGCCACCTGGACCCCGGTGCGGGGCACGGGCACGGTGGCCTCGTACACCGTGTGCTTCCCGCCCGTGCTGCCGGCCTTCGCCGAGCGGGTCCCGTACAACGCCGTCGTGGTGCGACTCGACGAGGGCCCCTACATGGTGAGCAACCTCCTCGACGTCGCCCACGAGGACCTCGCCGTCGGCATGTGCGTCGCGGTGGACTTCGTCGACCTCGACGACCAGCTGACGCTGCCCCAGTTCCGCCCCGTCGCCACTGCGGACATCACGCTGTGAGCCCGGCCGACCTCGTGAGTGGTCGCAGCGCGATCGCCGGCATCGGGCAGACCACCTACGCGAAGAACCTCGGGCGCACCGAGCTGGACCTCGCGTGCGAGGCGATCATCGCTGCGTGTGACGACGCCGGCTTCGCGGTGCCCAAGATCGACGGAGTGGTCTCGTACCACATCGAGCAGGTCTCGGAGGAGGCGATCGTCGCGACCCTCGGGATCGAGAACTGCTCGTTCATGGCCCGCACCACCTCCGGCGGTGGCGGTGCCGCCAGTGTGATCGGCCTCGCAGCGATGGCGGTGGCAAGCGGCCAAGCCGAGTCGGTGGTGGCGTTTCGCGCCCGGAACCGATCGAAGGGCGCGTCGTACGGCACCGACCCCAACCAGGGCGGGCGGCCCTGGGAGAAGGTCGGCACCGGGGTGACCGACGGCCGGCAGTGGCACAACCCCTTCGGGGTCGCCGCACCCGCCCAGGAGATGGCACTCATCGCGCGCCGGCACATGGCGCAGTTCGGCACCACGGCCGAGCAGTTCGGCATGCAGGCGGTCGCGCAGCGCTTCCACGCGTCGCGCAATCCCCACGCCATCATGCGCACCCCCATCGACCTGGACGACTGGCGGGCGGCCCGGATGATCGCGGACCCCATCCGCCTCGTGGACTGCTCACTCGAGAACGACGGGGCCACCGCAGTGCTGGTCACCACCGTCGAACGCGCCCGTGACCTCGCGCAGCCCGTGGTCACCGTGCTCGCCCAGGCGATGGGCGCCGGGCCGATCCACGTCGCGCTGGCCGACTACTTCCGCACTTCCTCGAGCTTCGACGAGCGCGACCATGCGGGTCGGCACGTCGCGCGCCAGGTCTTCGCCCGGGCGGGGCTCACGCCCGCCGACGTCGACGTGGCCATGTTCTTCGACCACTTCACCATGGCCGTGCCCCTCAGCCTCGAGCAGTACGGGTTCTGCGGCCTGGGCGAGGGCGGGCCGATGATCGAGTCGGGCGCCACCCGCTGGCCCGACGGCGCGCTCCCCGTCAACACCCACGGCGGCAGCAACGGCGAGGCGTTCATCCACGGGGTGAACCACGTGCCCGAGGCCGTCCGCCAGCTCCGGGGGACCTCGACGTGCCAGGTCGACGGCGCCGAGGTGGCGCTGGTGACCGGCGCCATCACCGACCCGGCCGGCGCCGTGCTGCTCGGCCGGGGCTGACCCCGCCGCCGCCGGCACTGCGGCAGTAGCGTCCCGGGGATGTTCGATGCCGTGCTCTTCGACTTCGGGGGCGTCTTCACCCAGTCGCCGTTCGAGGTGGTCCGCCTCCACGGCGAGGAGATCGGCGCCGACCCCGAGACCATCCTCGAGGTGCTCTTCGGCGCCTACGACCAGGACACCGACCACCCCTGGCACCGCCTCGAACGCGGCGAGGTTCCCCTCGACCAGGCGCTCGCGGACATCAACGCCCTCGCCGGCGAGGCCGGGCTCACCGTGGACCCGTTCAGCGCGTTCGCCAAGTTCGGCACCGGCGGGTCGATGGCCGACGCAATGGTGGAGCGGACACGCCGGCTCCGCGACGAGGGCCTGCGCACCGCGCTCATCACCAACAACGTGAGGGAGTTCGGCGACGGCTGGCGCGGCCTGATCCCGGTCGACGACCTGTTCGAGGTAGTGGTGGACTCGAGCCACGCGGGCGTGCGCAAGCCCGACCCGGCGATCTTCCGGCTGGCGACCGACGCGCTCGGGGTCGCACCCGAGCGCTGCGTGTTCCTCGACGACTTCCCCGGCAACATCACCGCGGCAGCGGCACTCGGCATCCGCGGGATCCTCGTGGGCTCCGACCGCCACGCCGCCATCGAGGAACTCGACCGCGTCCTGCGCGACACCTGATCCGGTGGGGCAAAATCCCACGATGCCCGCCGCCGAGATCGACTTCATGACCGCCGCGCTGCCGGGCGCGGCGCTGCACGACGCGTTGCGCACGCTGCGCCGCCGAGGCCCGGTCGTCGACGTGAGCATGTACGGCCGGCCTGCACACATGATCACACGCTTCGCCGACCTACGGGGCTTCTTCGCCGACCAGGAGCAGTTCCCCGGCGGCGACATCTACCAGTTCCACACCGAGCCGGTGGTGGGCCGCACCTTCATCTCCATGAACGGCCGGGAGCACGACCAGTACCGCGTGCTCGCGATGCCGGCGTTCCGGTCGCGCGCCACGAGCCGGTTCGTCGACACCGAGCTCGTCCCGCTGGCTCACGAGCTCGTCGACACCTTCGTGGACCGCGGCGAGGCCGATCTCTTCGAGGTCTTCGTGGGCCGCCTGCCGTTCTGGTCCATCTCCCGCAAGCTCGGCCTGCCCATCGGGACCGAAGAGCACCAGCGCCGCTGGGCCCTGAAGATGCTCTCCTACCCGTCGGACCCGCAGGGCGCGCTCGACGCGGCCGCTGCCGTCACCGAGTTCCTCATGCCGTCGGTCGAGGAACGCCTCCGCGAGCCCCGTGAAGATGTGCTCTCCCACCTGCTGCACTCCGACCACGACGGCATGCGCTTCACCACCGACGAGGTCGTCGCCCACGTGCGGCTGCTCTACGTGGTCGGAGCCACCACCACCTCGGACTCGATGAGCAACCTGTTCTGGACCGTGCTGTCCGACCCGGGGCTGCTCGAGCGAGCCCGCGCCGACGCCGACCTGCGGGCCCGGGTCGTCCACGAGCTGCTGCGCTGGGAGCCGCCGGTGTCGATCCTGCCCCGGGTGGCCACCCACGGCGGCGAGGTCGCCGGCGTGCGCATCCCGTCGGGGGGTCTGCTGCTGTGCGCAATCGCGTCGGCCAACCGCGACGAGGCCGTGTTCGCCGAGCCCGACCGCTTCGACCCCGACCGCGACCAGGGCGAGCTGCTGACCTTCGGATTCGGGTCCAAGTTCTGCCCGGGTTCGCACATGGCCCGCCAGCAGCTCGAGGCCGCGCTGGGCGTGGTGCTCGAGCGGCTGGCGAACCTCCGCCTCGTCGACGCCGACCCGCCCTCGGGCGCGGTCCTGCGCCGCACCGAGCGCCTGCGGGTCGCCTGGGGGTGAGCCTCAGCGCTCGAGCCGGAAGCGGTCTCCGTGCGCGGCCGCGTACTCGTCGATCGCGGCCAGTCGCTCGGGGTGGCCCTTGAGCGTCCCGTCGAGGAACGCGACCGTGGTCTCCACCACGCCGGCAAAGAGGGCGTCGTCCGGACTGCGGTACGGCGCGGCGTGCGATCCACCCCGCAGAGTCAGCAACCAGCGCGGGGCGGTGAGGTTGGCACGGTCCCAGGCGATCGCGTCCGGGTAGGGCTGCAACTCGTCGGCGTCGCCCATGATGTGCAGCACGGGGATCCCGGTGTCGCGGCGAACCGGATTGTTCAGGTTGCCGAGGTTCCCGGCCATCGCGACGACAGACCGCACCTGCGGGTTCGCGCAGCACACGAGGAAGCCGAGGCCGAACGCCGGGATCTCGCCGTCGGACTGGCCCGCGGTGGCGACCCGCGCGGAGTCCACCGCTCCGGCGAAGGGATGCGCGCTCGTGGCCCGGGCGTAATCGGCGAGCACCCGGCTCAACACGAACTCCGTGTCGGCGAAGACTTCGAGGTAGTCCTGGTGACTCGGGCCGGCCGGGACGCCGGAGAGCAACGGGTAGGTCGGCGCGGCGACGACGTAGCCCGCCGCAGCCCAGCGCCCGAGGAGCGCATCGTAGAAGTCGGGGGTCACCGCGTACCCGTGCGCGAACAGCACGAGTGGGAACGGGCCTCCGGCACGCGCCAATGGTGCGTCGGCCTGCGGTACGACACCGGGTTCCCCGGTGGCCGGGTACCAGACCGTGACCGGGAACGTGCGGTTGGGAGCCCCCGGGTACCGCCCGACGGCCGACGTGGGTCGGGACACGTCGACGTAGGTCTCGGTGCGGACGCCGACCGCGTAGCGCGCGTCGATCGCCATCGGCGCTGGGGACGCCGCCGACGACGACGACGGGACGGACGCGGCGGGGGCGATGCTCGGTGCCGTGCGGGCCGGCCTCGCGCCGGCGTCGTCGCCTGCCGACCGCGCGCAGCCCGTGACCCCGACCGCGCCGAGGGCGAGGGCGACGACACACCCCACCGTCGCGCGGGCGGACGGGGGCCGACGCCGGACGCTCACCCGGCCGAGGGTACCGATCCCCGGGGCGTCGACGTCGTGCCCACGCGCGCTCGTGCCGACCCGCGGCGCGGTTCCTTGGGCTCGGATCGGGCGACCCAGGCCAGGGCGCAGAGCAGCGTCACCACCGTTCCCACGCCGACCGCGGCCCCACCCGCGAGCACCGCCGACACGTCGGTCCCGGCGCTCAGCGCGTGCACCGTTGCGAAGGCGAACAGGCCGTAGCTGGCGAGATGGATCTGGCGCCACACCGCACGGGGGAGGTGGCGCTGGAGCATCGACGTGACCTCGACCGCCATCAGGACGTAGAGCCCGACGACACCGAACGCGACGGGGAGGGCACGCCACCGCGACGCGAGGGGCACGAGGATGTCGACCAGACCGAACGTCGTGTAGTTGTCGGCCACGAGTGCGAGCACGTGTACCACGACGAACACCACGGCGAGCGCCCCGAGGAAGCGGTGCACCCCGAGCATCCACCACGGTCGGGCGCGCCGGCCGAGCAGTCGCGTCGCGTGGAGGAACCCCCACAGCATGGACGCCACCAGCAGGCCCCAGGCGACGATGCCCGTGGCGCGCGACACGTACCAGGCCAGATGGTCACTCACCGGATGCTCCTCGTCTACTGCGCGTCTGCGTCGTCACGGTCCGTGCACCCCGGATCCGGCGTACGCCGCCGCGCCGGCCGTGTGCACGGTTCCGTCGTCGTCGAACAGGTATCCGGACACGCCGTGGTCCTCGAGGCACGCCCGCCCGGCGTCCGGGCCATCGACGAAGGCCGCCTTGGCGAGCACCTCGGCCCACCACCCGCGGTTGGCGACGACGGCGGTGCCCGCGAGACCCGAGCGAGCCGGCGCCCCGGTCACGGGGTCCACCAGGTGGTGGCAGCGGGCGTCGTCGGGACCCCACGCGCGCTTCGTGCGCCAGGTCGAGGCGACGGCACCACCGGCGAGCCGTAGGTGCGCGACGCCGGCACGGGTGATGGGGTGCTCGAGCTCCACGACCCAGCCGGCGCCGTCGGGCGCCTCACCCTCGACCCGCAGGTCACCCCCAACGTTGACGCACACGCCGTCGGCGCCTGCGCGCATCGCCTCGGTTGCGACGACATCCGCAGCGAAGCCCTTGCCGATGCCGCCGGGATCGAAGTGCACGCCCCAGGGCAGGCGCACCGCACCGACCATGCGATCGACGACGATCCCTGCGCAGCCGGGCGCGGGGATCGTTGTCACCGGGAGGGGGGCGTCCCGGGTGATCTCGTCGAAGTCGCGGTCGTAGCCGAGCGCGACCATGGAGTCGAGCACGGTGGGGTCGAAGCGACCTCCCGTGCGGCGCCAGCCCTCGACGGCCCGCTCCACGAGGCGAAGGGTGTCGACCCCGACGATCACCGGGGATCCTTCGGCGGCGTTGAGGACCGAGACATCACTCGTCGGGAGGAACCGGCTCCAGCACGACTCGAGCACGCGCAGTCGTTCACCGGCCCGCTCGGTCCCGGCGCGCGCCGCCGCCCGGCTCCCGGCGACGACGAGCACATGGGCGGTCGTGCCCATCACCCGCAATTCGAGTCGCGACGTCGCTGCACGCATCGGGGTCAGCTCCCGCCGCTGCGGGTCTGCGGCTGGGACCGGGGCTGCCAGGACTGCTGCCGCGGAGCGTACGGACGGGCGGCACCGAAGTCGTCGTCATCGCGGTCGAACTCGTCGTCGCCGTAGGCACGGAACCCGTCCCCGACGCGCGACCCGTTGCCGTAGGCCGCGTCGGCCGACGCAACCCGACCGCCCGGAACACCGCCTCCGCTGTCGAACCCGGCAACGATGCCGGTGAGTAACGCCGCCGCGCCGATGGCCGTGCCGGCGAGGACCCGACGGGTCGTGCGGAGGTGCTGCCTGCGGGCCTCGCCGGGGGTGGTGGGCTGGGTCATGTCGTCGTTCCTCTCGTTCACCGACCATGGAACCGCATCCCCGTAAGGAACGCGTGAGGAACGCGTCGGCGGAGCGCCGCTTCCTGTGAGTTCCTCAGCCCCACGCGCCAACGCCATGGCGCTCGCTACGCTCCCGTCGTGCCCGTCACCGGCTTCGACCACGCGGCGATCCCGACCGCCGACGCCGAACGCCTGATCACCTTCTACAAGAGCCTCGGATTCGGCATCGACGACGAAGCGGCGTGGCGCTCGGGTCGGATGCCGGTGTTCGCGATCACCTTCGGTGACCACAAGATCAACGTGCATCCCGAGACGCTCGTCGAGCACCGGGGTCAGCCGTGGTACCTACGGGGCCCTACCGCCGAGCCGGGCTGTGGCGACTTCTGCTTCGTCTGGGCGGGTGGTATCGACGCGCTGCTCGCCACGCTCGAGCGGGCGGGCGTCGCCGCGATCGAAGGCCCGGTCCCCCGCATCGGCGGACGGTCCGGCGGTACCGGGGTCGGCGTGAGCGTCTACGCCCGCGACCCCGACGACAACCTCCTCGAGTTCATCTCCTCGACCCCGACGACGTCGCGCGATACCCGCGTGCATCGGACTGACCAGGAGGCCCCATGCCCACTGCGTTCGTCACCGGCGCGAGCCGGGGCATCGGCAAGGCGATCGCAACGCACCTCGCCCGCGCCGGCTTCGACGTGGCCATCTCCGCCCGTACGGTGCGCCCCGGCGAGGCCCGCGAGCACTCGTCGACCGTGGCGCGATCCGACACCTCTCCCCTGCCCGGGTCGCTCGAGGAGACCGCAGCCCTAGTGGAGAACCAAGGGCGGCGGGCGCTGCTCGTGGCCGCCGACCTCACCGACGCGGCGTCGCTCGGTGCCGCCGCCACCACCGTGCTCGAACGCTGGGGCACCGTCGACCTGGTGGTGCACAACGGGCGCTACATCGGCCCGGGTCACATGGACCGCCTGCTCGACACCCCCATCGAGCTGATCGAGAAGCAGCTGTTCGCCAACGCAGTGGCGCAGCTGATCCTCAACCAGTACTTCCTCCCGCCGATGATCGCCGCCGGCGGGGGGACGATCGTCAACATCACGTCGGCGGCAGGCTACGGCGACCCCACTGCGCCGGCCGGTGAGGGTGGCTGGGGCCTCGGGTACCCGATGTCGAAGGCCGCGGCCCACCGCATCGCCGGTGTGCTCGCCGCCGAGCACGGCCACCAGGGCATCCGCACCTTCAACGTGCAGCCCGGCTTCGTCAACACCGAGCGCATGGCCCAGGACATGGGCGCCTTCGGCTTCGAGCTCATTGGCGCGCCGCCCGAGGTGATCGGCGCGGTCGTGGCCTGGATCGCAACCGACGCTGCGTCGGACGCGTACGTCGGCGGCACCGTGGAGGCGCAGTTCGTATGCCACGAGCGCCGGCTCCTGCCGGAGTGGCCGGGGCCGCGCCCGAACACCAGCGAGCTGCGCTACGACAAGTCAGGCGCAGTGCTCGAGCAGCTCGAGGAGCAGCTGCGCGCAGCGCTCGACTCCTGAGTGACCACGGGACCGGATCGAGCCGAGCGCTCGAGCTGCGGCTGCGGCGCAGGCACGAACGACTGCGCGATTCCGAGCACGATGCTGAGCACCACGATCACCTTCGCCCCGGTCGGGAGTACAAGCCGGGTCGCCGCCGCAGGCTGGTCCGGGAGCCCCGGCGCGCCAGCTCCCGGTAGGTCTTCCCGGGCTTGGTCACCGAGGAGACCGGTCGGGTACGCGGTCGCCAGCAGCATCAAGTACCCGAAGGTCCGCGCCTGGTACCGGACGAGCGCGCCCAACGCGAGGGCCGGCGTCCCGGGCATGCGCCCCGTCACCAGGACGACGACCCAGAGCACGACGAGGACCACGACCACCCCGGAGCCGATCCAGTTGACCAGGACAATCACGGGGATTCCCAGCACCAGACGACCGAGCACGGCGAGGCGGTTGAGGGGGCTTGGTCGGGTCGCGACCGACACCGGATAGCACTCGTCGTCGAGCGCGAACGGCGGATAGTCGTCGCGAAGGAGGTACAGGTAGGCAAGCAGGCGCACGTGGTACTGGAGTACCTGGTGCAAGAACCGCGCCATCCCGTCGGGCACCACGCCCGTGAAGAGCGCGACGAACCACGCTGCGAGGAGCACGAAGCACGCACCGATCGTGACGATCGCGATCCACACGAGGTGCGGGATCGCCAGCACGAGCCGGAACGCGACCGTCGCCCGGCGCTGGGGGCCCGACGGTCCGAACGCCACGTCCACGGTCGTCGGTAGGGCGAGCGCGCCGGCGTCGTCGACGAAGTCGACGACCTGCTCACCGTCGGTGGCCGCGTACTCCGTGAACCGCTCGCCGTCCCACCACCGGTATTCGAACCGGCCCGTGGGATCGGGCCGCCACGCGCCGCTCGGGCTCACCCGCGCTGGGGTCCGGGCGCGCTCACGGTGCGGTCGTGCCGGGAAGCGGGTGCCGGAACAGCGTGGCCGCGTTCTCGTGGGTCATCTTCCGCAGCTCTTCGGCCGGGATGTGGCCCCAGAGGCGCTCGATGAGGTCCTGGGTCTCCGGCCAGGTGCCGTCGCCGTGCGGGTAGTCGGTCTCCACCATGATGTTCTCGACCCCGATCCGGTAGCGCGTGTCGATCGTCGAGGGGTCGTCGAGCGTGCAGAACCAGAAGTTGCGCTTCAGCGCCTCGGCCGGACGGTTGTCGGGACCGAAGCCGCCGTCGCAGTACCCGGACCGGTCCACGATGTTGTCGAGCCGGTCGAGCAGCATCGCTACCCAGCCGATGCCGCCTTCACTCATTGCGATCTTCAGCCTGGGGTAGCGGTTGACCCAACCCGCCCACAGCCACTCCGCGCACGCGGTGAGCGCAAGCTGGCCGAAGAGGCTGGCTCCGAGCCCGACCTGACGCGCCCCGGGCGGCGCCTCGGCCATGCCCCCCGAGCCCACGTGGAGACAGATCACGGTGTCGGTCTCCTCACACGCGCGCATCACCGGGTCCCAGTACTCGTCGAAGATGGACGGGAACCCGATGCGGTGCGGGCGCTCCGAGAGGCTCACGGCGACGAAGCCGCGCTCGGCGTTGCGGCGGATCTCCGCCGCCGCGAGCTCGGCGTCGGCGAGGTAGGTGATGCCGAGCGGGATGAAGCGGTCGGGGGCCTGCTGCCACCACTCTTCGTACATCCAGTCGTTGTAGGCGCGTGTCACCGCGAGACCAAGCGCGGGATCCTTGGCCGACGAGTAGACCCGCCCACAGAAGCCGGTGATCATCGACGGGAAGTTCAGCGACGCCCAGATCCCCCCGAGGTCCATGTCCTTGACCCGCTCGTGCGGGTCGTAGCAGCCGGGGCGCATCTGATCGAAGCGGAAGGGCTCGATCGCGTAGGTGTTGGGCCGGCGCCCGGCGAGCGCGTTCATCCCGACCTGGTAGTGGGTCTGCCCCTCGAACTCCCAGACCTCGTGCCCGGCGCCGTTCACGACGATCTTCGGCGCGTGCTCCTGGAGCTTGGCCGGGAGGCGACCCTCGAACATGTCGGCCGGCTCGACGAGGTGGTCATCGACCGAGATCACCGTGTACTTCACGGCCACGGGCTCGGGGTCGGGCAGGAACAGCTCCGGATCCAGGATCTGGGTCATCGTTTCGGCCTTTCGCGCACCGCCGGGACGCGGCCAGACTATCCCCGCTCGCCGTCCGGGCGACCAGGCCGAGAAGGAGCCGTCAGTGGGTTCGGTGTTCAACCATGTGGGTCATTGCGTCCGGGACCTGGAGCGGTCACGCCGCTTCTACGAGGAGGTGCTCGGCTTCGAGGTCTGGCGTGAGCTCGAAGCCCCGGACGCGATGACGGCCACGCTCCTCGACCTGCCCGAGCCCGTGGGCCTGCGCGCCGTCTACCTGCGCCAGGGCGAGTTCGTCCTCGAGCTCCTCGCCTTCACCGGCGCGGGCTGCCACCCGCCGGACCGGGCCCGGGTCATGAACGAAATCGGCCTCACCCACATCTCGGTCTCGGTGGACGACATCGACGCCACGGCCGCCAAAGCGGTGGAGTACGGCGGCAGCGTGCTCGAGCAGACCCACGTCGGCGCAGCGGTGATGATCCGCGATCCCGACGGCCAGCTCCTCGAGCTGCTGCCGATGGGCTATCGGGCCAGCCTGCCCGACTGACCGGTCCGCCCCCGGTCCAGAGCGCCAACCCGAGAACGTCGGCCGCCTCCACGCAGGGCGCGCGCTCGGGCCTGGCATGATGACGAGCAGATCCATCCCACCGGGGAGCTCGGGACAGCCGGGCTGAGAGGGTGACCAGGCCGACCGGGGTTCCGTTGCGAACCCCGCCGGCAGCGTCTCCGACCCCTCGAACCTGATCCGGGTAATGCCGGCGAAGGGAGGGAACCGTGGCCGACGCCGTCGCATGCGCCATCGTCCTCGCAGGGGGCGAGCTGCCCCCCGTAGGGGCCCTGGCGCGGGTGCTCGCCGGTGGGACCCCACTCGTGGTGGCCGCCGACTCCGGGCTCGACCACGCCCACGCCCTGGGACTGCGCGTCGACGTGGTGGTGGGCGACCTCGACTCGGTCTCGGACGCAGCGGTGGCCCGGGCCCGGGCCGCAGGGACCGAGTTCGAGACCCACCCGGTCGACAAGGACGCCACCGACCTCGAGCTCGCGTTGGCCACGGCTCGTGCCCGCGGTGCCCGCCGGATCACCGTCGTCGGCGGCGGTGGCGGCCGACACGACCATCTCCTCGCCAACGCGCTGGTGCTCGCCATCGAGGACTTCGCCGATCTCGAGCTCGACGCACTCGTCGGGACGGCTCGCATCACCGTCGTGCGCAGCCGGACCGAGCTCCACGGCCGGCCGGGCGCGCTCTGCTCGCTGCTGCCCGTCGGGGGCGTGGCGCGTGCGGTGCACACCGACGGGCTGCGCTTCCCGCTGCACGGCGAGGACCTGCTCCCCGGGTCCACCCGCGGGATCTCCAACGAGCTCCTCGGCACCACGGCGGTGGTGACCGTCGGCGAGGGAGTCGTGCTCGCCGTCCAACCCCATGCCCTCGAGGAGGCCTGATCGTGCGCCACTCCCCACACCGAGTCCGGTCCGTTGCGCTCGTGGCCCTCGTGGTGACGGTCGTGCTCGTCTCGACCGGCGTGACGACACGCGCCGCCCGCGGGCTCGCGGGGGCGGCGCGCGCACCCCGGACGGTCACCCTCGTGACCCACGACTCGTTCGCAGCGTCGAAGAAGGTCCTCGCCGCGTTCACGGAGCGCACCGGCATCACCGTGAAGGTGCTGCAGGCCGGCGACGCGGGCCAGGTCGTGAACCAGGCGATCCTCACCAAGGACGACCCGCTCGGCGACGTGCTCTTCGGCGTCGACAACACCTTCCTCACCCGCGCGCTCGACGCGGGGATCTTCGAGCGGTACCGGTCGCCCGCACTGGCCGACGTCGCCCCGGAACTGCGGCTCGACCCGAGCCAGCGGGTGACACCGATCGACTACGGCGACGTCTGCATCAACTTCGACAAGGAGTGGTTCGCGTCGCGCGACATCCCGGTGCCCACGAGCCTCGACGACCTCACCAAGGCCCGGTACCGGGACCTGCTGGTGGTCGAGGACCCGTCGACGTCGTCTCCGGGGCTCGCGTTCATGCTGGCCACCATCGCCGAGTACGGAACCGGCGGGTGGACCGAGTACTGGGATCGGCTGCGGGCCAACGGCGTGCGGGTAGTGGACGGGTGGGAGCAGGCCTACTACGACGAGTTCACCGGCGGTGGTGCAGGAGGCGGCCGGCCGCTCGTGGTCTCGTACGCGTCGAGCCCCGCCGCAGCCGTGGTGTTCGCCGACCCCCCGATCGACAGGTCCCCGATCGGCACGATGACGGCGTCGTGCTTCCGACAGGTGGAGTTCGCCGGCATCCTCGCGGGTACGGAACACCGCGCCGAGGCCCGGTCTCTCGTCGACTTCCTGCTCTCCGAGCGGTTCCAGGCCGACGTGCCGTTGCAGATGTTCGTATACCCAGCCCGGACCGACGTCCCCCTGCCGCCGGTGTTCACCGAGAACAGCACGATCGTCACCGACCCGTACACCATGACGCCGTCGCGCATCGGGGCCCGGCGGGAGCAGTGGGTGCGCACGTGGACCGGCACCGTCCTGCGGTGAGGCCGTGACCCGATGACCTCCGCGCGTGCGCCGAGAACCACCAGGCCCTCGACCGCGTCCGGGACCTCGATGGCGTCGCGGATCGGGACGGCGGTCACGATCGGGATCCCCGTTGCCTTCGTCGCGGTGTTCTTCGCGTACCCGGTGGCGAGCATCCTCGGTCGCGGCCTCGTGCCCGACGGCCGGGTGGACCTCGACCCGCTCCGGCGCGTCTTCACCGATCCGTCGCTGCGCGGCGTCATCTGGTTCACCGTATGGCAGGCCGTGCTGTCGACCGCGCTCACGCTCGTGATCGGTGTGCCGGGCGCGTACGTCCTCACTCGGTACCGGTTCCCCGGTCGCAGCGTCGTGCGCGCTGCAGTCACCGTCCCGTTCGTGCTGCCCACCGTGCTGGTCGCAAGTGCCTTCCTCGCCCTCGGTGTGCCACGCTCGCTCGGCGCGATCCTGCTCGCCCAAATGTTCTTCAACTACGCCGTCGTCGTGCGGGTGGTCGGTGAGCTGTGGCGTCACCTCGATCCCCACGAGGAGGACGCCGCGCGGATGCTCGGCGCAAACCGCTGGCGAGTGTGGTGGGAGGTCACCTTCCCGGCGCTGCGACCGGGGATCGTCGCCGCGGCCACCATCACCTTCCTCTTCTGCTTCACGTCGTTCGGCGTGATCCTCCTCCTCGGCGGACCCACGCGGGCGACCGTGGAGACCGAGATCTACCGCCAGACCACGCGCTTCCTCGACCTACCCCTGGCGGCGGCCCTGTCGATCGTGCAGCTGCTCGCCGTCGTGGTGCTGCTCGGCCTCGTCGCTCACTTCGAGCGCACGGCGGTCCCCCGGCGGCTCCGCCCGGCGCGCGAAGTCGAGCGCCGCCCCCGCCGGGCCGGCGACCGGGTGCTCCTGGCCGCGAACCTCCTCGTCATGGCCGTGCTTCTCGCGCTCCCGCTCGCGGTCCTCGTGCTCCGTTCCCTCACCCCGCCATCGGGATTCGGCCTCGGCTCGTACCGCGCGCTCGGCGAGGTGCGGGCCGGGAGCACGCTCTTCGTCGCGCCGGTCGACGCCGTGGCCAACTCGCTGCGCTTTGCCGTCGTCGCGACGGTGATCGCGGTGGAGGTCGGCGGGCTTGCGGCGTGGGCCGGCGTCCGCACGCGGTCACGCTGGCTCGACGGCATGCTCGCGCTGCCCCTCGGCGTGTCGGCGGTGACCCTGGGGTTCGGGTTCCTCGTCGCGCTCGACACACCACCCCTCGACCTTCGGGGCTCGCCGTGGCTGGTGCCGCTGGCGCAGGCGCTGGTGGCGATGCCCTTCGTGGTGCTGCTCGTCGCGCCCGTGCTGCGGGCAATCGAGCCGCGTGTGCGCGAGGCGGCCACGATGCTCGGTGCGTCACCCGCGCGCGTCCGCCGATCGATCGACCTCCCGATCGCCGCGCGCGCCTTGTTCGTGGCGGGCGCGTTCGCGTTCGCGATCTCGCTCGGCGAGTTCGGCGCCACCAGCTTCGTGGTCCGCCCGGACGCGCCGACCCTCCCCGTGGTCGTCTTCCGGCTGCTCGGCCAGCCCGGCGACGCCAGCTTCGGTGCCGCCATGGCCGCGAGCTGCCTGCTCATGCTCCTCGTGACGGCCGCGATGCTCGTCGGCGACCGGGCCCGCGCCGGGCGCATCGGAGAGTTCTGATGCTCACGGTCCGCAGCCTCGTCGTCCGCTACGGGGACACCATCGCCCTCGACCGTGTCGACCTGCGCATCGGCGACGGCGAGGTGGTGTGCGTGCTCGGACCGAGCGGGAGCGGGAAGAGCACCCTGCTGCGCGCCGTCGCCGGCCTCGAGCCCCTCGCGGCCGGCGCAGTGGCGTGGGACGGCGTCGACCTGCGGGCCACCCCACCGCACCGGCGCCGGTTCGGGCTGATGTTCCAGGACCACGCGCTGTTCCCCCACCGCGACGTTGCGGGAAACGTCGCCTTCGGGCTGCGGATGCAGGGGGCGGACGCAGCGGACACGCGCGCGCGCACGGAGGAGCTGCTCGCACTCGTCGGTCTGCCCGGGTTCGGATCCCGGCCGGTGGGCGCCCTCTCGGGCGGCGAGCAGCAGCGGGTCGCCCTGGCGCGCGCGCTGGCCCCCGACCCGCGCCTGCTCATGCTCGACGAGCCGCTCGGTGCGCTCGACCGGAGCCTGCGTGAGCACCTCGTCGACGAGCTGCGCACGCTCTTCGCCCGACGTGAGCGCGCCGTGCTCCTCGTGACCCACGACCACGAGGAGGCGTTCGCCCTCGCCGATCGCGTGGTCGTGCTGCGGGACGGCCGGATCGAGCAGGACGGTGATGCCGCCGACGTGTGGCAGCACCCGGCAACCCCCTTCGTCGCCGGATTCCTCGGCTACACCGTGACGGACGCGTTCGGTGGCGCGCTCGTCGCCATCCGCCCGGAGGGCCTCACGCTCGGTGACGGGAGCGGCACCGCGCCGGCCGGATCCGTGCCGGTCACCGTGGTCGACCGCACCTTCCGCCGGGACCACTTCCGGGTGCGGGTCGCCACCCCGGACGGCACGGTCCTCGACGTGGTGCACCGGGGCGCCGACACCCCCGAGACCGGCACCACGGCCCACGTCCTGCTCGACCCGGCGGCGGTGGTCCGCTTCCGGTGACGGCGCCGGGTCTGCACCGAATCTCCATACCTCCGGCGGGCCCCCGACGCGACGGATCCGTAGCATGGTCGCCGGTGTCGCATCCCGTTCCTGCCTCGTCTACCGCTTCTCCTCCCACGATCCTCGTGGTCGAGGACGAGACGACCATCGCCCAGGCGGTGGCCGCCCGCCTCCGCAGCGAGGGGTTCGCCGTCGAGGTCGCGACCGACGGCCCCGCCGGGGTCGCGGCCTGCGCCACGTTGGCGCCCGACCTGGTGGTGCTCGACCTCATGCTGCCCGGCCTCGACGGGCTCGAGGTCTGCCGGAGGATCCAGCAGGACCGCCGCGTGCCCGTCCTCATGCTCACCGCACGCGACACCGAGGACGACCTCGTGACCGGGCTCGCAGTGGGTGCCGACGACTACCTCACCAAGCCCTTCAGCGGCCGGGAGCTCGTGGCCCGGATCCGCGCGCTCCTGCGCCGGAGCGCGCCGAGCGCGCCCGCGACCGACACGCTGCGTCTCGGCGACGATGTCGCGATCGACCCGACGACCCGGCGGGTGACCTGCGCGGGCACCGACGTGCACCTCACCCCGACCGAGTTCGACCTCCTCGTCCACCTCGCCCGCCGGCCGGGCCAGGTCCTCACCCGCGAGCAGCTGCTCGTCGCGGTGTGGGGGTACCGCGACGGGTCGGGCGCCCGCACGGTCGACTCCCACGTGCGGGCGCTGCGCCACAAGCTCGGCGCCGACGTCATCCGTACCGTGCACGGGGTCGGCTACGCGGCCACCGACACCCGCCTCCAGCGCGTCGGGAGCGCCCCGTGAGGCGGCCCCGCGTCCGCGAGGTGAAGGAGCAGATCGGCGAGCTCCACGTCGGGGACGTGCACGTGCGCGACCTCGATCTGCACCGACCGCTGAACCCGCTTCCGTCGATCAAGCTCAAGCTCGCGTTCGTGATCGCCGCGGCCGTCGGCGCCACGGTCTTCGTGTTCTGGGCGGGGATCAAGGTCGGTGTGTGGCCCTCGGTGTCCGGCATCGTCGCCACCGGCGTCGCCATGGGCCTGGTGTGGTTCCTCTCGCGCGGCATGACGTCACCACTGCGCGAGATGGCGGCGGCCGCCGACGCCATGGCCCGGGGCGACTACTCGCAGCGCGTCACCGCGACGTCTCGCGACGAGGTCGGCGCGCTCGCCCGGGCGTTCAACGAGATGGCCGCCGAGCTCGCGGAGACCGACCGTCAGCGCCGCGACCTCGTCGCCAACGTGTCGCACGAGCTGCGCACGCCCATCACCGCGCTCCAAGCCCAGCTCGAGAACCTCGTGGACGGCGTCGCCGAGCCCGATCCCGCGACGTTCGAGGTCATGCTCGCCCAGGTCGAGCGGCTCGGCCGGCTGGTCACGCAGCTGCTCGATCTCTCGCGACTGGAGTCGGGCGCAGTGCCGCTCGACCGCACGGAGTTCCGGGTCGAGCCCCTGCTCGCCCACGCGGTGCGCGAGCAGCAGCTCCAGGGGGACCCGGTCACCGTCGAGGTCGAGGTCGAGCCGGCCGACCTCACCGCAGCGGGTGACCCCGAGCGGGTGCACCAGGTCGTGGCGAACCTGCTCGAGAACGCCGTGCGCTTCACCCCGGCGGGCGGGCAGGTCGACGTCCGGGCCCGCCGCACCGACGGTGGCGTGGTCATCGAGGTCATCGACGAGGGTCCCGGCATCCCCGACGACGAGCGGGCCCGGGTCTTCGAGCGCTTCTACCGGGCCGACGCCGCCCGGGCTGCCCACGACGGCGGCGCCGGCCTGGGCCTGGCGATCGCCCGCTGGATCGTCGACCTCCACGGCGGCGACATCCACCCCGAGCCCCGAGAGCCTCACGGCTGCCGAATGGTCGTGACGCTTCCCACCCGCTAGAACGTCCCGGTCACGCAGGAGTCTGGAAACCCAATGAGTCTGGCCCCGATCGAAGATGCGCTGCGACGGATCCGCCGCGGTGAGATGGTCCTCGTCGTCGACGACGAGGACCGCGAGAACGAGGGTGACCTCACCATGGCCGCCTCGTGGGTCACCCCCGAGGCGATCAACTTCATGGTGACCTGGGCCCGCGGGCTCGTGTGCATGCCCGCCGCACCGGAGGTGCTCGAGGCCCTGAAGCTCGGTCCGATGGTCACGCCCGAGCATGCCGGCTGCGACACCGCGTTCACGGTGTCGATCGACCACGTGGACGCCGGATCGGGCATCGGCGCCGCCGACCGGGCGACCACCATCCGCCGGGTCGTGGCCCCCGACGCGGTGCCCGGTGAGTTCACCCGTCCCGGTCACGTGTTCCCGTTGTGCGCCCGCCCCGGCGGGGTGCTCGAGCGGCGCGGCCACACCGAGACCGCCGTCGACCTCGCCCGGCTGGCCGGTCTGCCCCCCGTCGCGGCCATCTGCGAGGTCCTCGACGAGGCCGGCGACCCGGCTCGGCTCCCCTACCTCGAGCGCTTCGCCACCGAGCACCGCATCGCCATGGTCTCGGTCGAGCAGATGGCCCAGTATCGCCTCGCCCGTGACCCCGGCGCTCCCGGTGCCGCCACCGGCACCGACTCCACCGCCACCCTGCTCCTCTGAATCCACCCCCAACCGGCTAGCGGTGGACGAGGGAGACGACGAGGCCGGCCTGGGCCAGGTGGTAGGTCACGATGACCGCGAGCGGACCCCATCGGGGGACCTCGGGGCGCACGAACCGGGTCTCGCCGATGAGCGCGTCGGACACGAAGAAGAGCCACGCGCCGGCCACCGCCCAGGCGTTGCCCCACCCGGTGGCGCTCGCCACCATTGCTGCGATGACCAGCACGTACGCCGCAACGGGGACGGTCAGCTCGGGCCGGGTCCGGCGCACGGCCCGGATCAGGCGGACACCCATCGGCACGCTGACCACGAGCACCACCAGCACTCCGATGAGCAGCTCGGCGCCCGACCCCGGCCCGAGCGCGAAACCGGCCACGTAGGCGAGGTGCGCGAGCAGGAACGACGCCAACCCCGGGACGAACCAGCGGTCCCCGGGCAGCATCAGGAACACGTCGCCGGCGAGCGAGAGCACCAGCGCCACCGCGAACGCAGCCCGCACGTCGGCGTGCACGGGGTCGACCGTCATCGCCACCGCCAGCAGGCCCACGGTGGTGAGCGGCTTGGCCACGTACTCCAGCAGCCGCCGGTGGGTGGCCACCGCCACCCAGTCCACGACCGCGATCACTGCGGTCACCCCCAGCAGCACACCGGCGACGTCGTTCACCACCCCAGTCTCCCAGGCCGAGGCCCCCGGGGCGAGGGATAGGGTCACGCCATGGGACGGCTCGACGGCAAGGTGGCGATCATCTCGGGTGCGGCCCGGGGTCAGGGTGAAGCCGAGGCGCGGCTGTTCGCCGAGGAGGGTGCGCTTGTCGTGCTCGGCGACGTGCTCGACGAGCCGGGTGCAGAAGTCGGCGCCGAGATCGGCGACGTCGCGCGGTACGTGCACCTCGACGTGCGCGACGAAGGCGGCTGGCAGCATGCCGTGTCGGTCGCCGAGAAGGAGTTCGGCCCCGTCGACGTCCTCGTGAACAACGCGGGCATCTTCCGGATGGCCCCGGTCGTCGACACCTCGGTCGAGCTCTTCCAGCAGATCATCGACGTCAACCAGATCGGCCCGCTCCTCGGAGTGCGCGCGGTCGTGCCGTCGATGACCCGCGCGGGAGGCGGTTCGATCGTCAACGTGTCGTCCACCAACGGGATCAACGCAAGCCGCGACACCGTCGCCTACACCGCGACCAAGTGGGCGCTGCGGGGCATGACGAAGGTGATGGCCATGGAGCTGGGTCCACTCGGGATCCGGGTCAACTCCGTGCACCCCGGCGGGATCGACACCGACATGGTTCGCCCCCGGGGCGGACAGACCGGGATCAGCGCGACGGAGCTCGACGCGCGGTTCGCCGGGATGCCCCTCGGCCGCATCGGTCAGGCGGTCGAGATCGCCCGCCTCGTGCTGTTCCTCGCGTCCGACGAGTCGAGCTACTCGACCGGCTCCGAGTTCGTGGCCGACGGCGGCCTGCTCGCCGGACGCTGAGCACCTGCGCTCAGCGCAGGCGCCACTCCTGACGGCGGCCCGACGCGAACGACTCCTGGCCCGCCCGCAGCGCATCGGCGTCGGTGCCCATCGCGATGAACGTGTAGGCCTGATCGAGCGCCTGCTTGTGGCCGAGGTCGCGCGCGGCCCACAACGCCCGGATCGTGGCCTGCACCGGCAGGGTCGGGTACGACGCGACGGTCTCGGCGACCCAGCGTGCCCGGTCGTGCAGCTCCGACAGCGGGCACACCTCCGAGACCATCCCGATCTCGTAGGCCCGCTGCGCCGACACCCGCTCGGCGTTGCCCAGGATCGACAGCCGCATGATCTCGGGGAACGGCACCTTGTGCAGCATGTGGATCGGCTCGAACGCCGTGGGCATCCCGTACGACACGTGCGGGTCGAAGAAGGTGGCGTGATCGGCGGCGATCACGAACTCCACCTCGCCGAGGAGATAGAAGGCGCCCCCGCAGGCCATCCCGTTCACCGCGGCGATCACCGGCTTCCAGTAGTCGTTGCTCTTCGGGCCGAGGTAGTCGCCCGGGTCGTCGAGCATGAACGGGCTGGAGAACCCGATGGCACCGTCACGGGGAGCCTGCGACCCGGTGCGGGCGAGGTCGTCGGGCCAGTCGACGTCGACCTCGTTGCGATCGATGCCGGTGCAGAACGCCCGCTCGCCGGCGGCGGTGAGCACGGTGCAGCGCACCGCGTCGTTGTGGCGCAGACTGCGCCAGAGGTCGCGCAGCTCGCGGATCATCGTCGTGTTGAAGGCGTTGTGGACCTCGGGTCGGTCGAGCGTCACCCAGGCGACGCCGTTGGCTTCCTCGTAGGTGATGGTCTCGAACTCGGCCATGCGCGTCCCTCCGTAGTCGGTCGTGCGCACCGTAGCGGGGCTCCCACCGGGCCCGGCCCCGCACCGGTACTTGATCGACGGCGGTGATCGGCATAAGAGTGGACCCATGACCTCGGCCTCCACCGCATCGCCCACCGCAGCGCCCACCGCAGCGCCCACGCTGCAGATCGACCCCATCGCCGGCGCGCTCGGCGCCGAGGTCCGGGGCGTGCACCTCTGCGCGCTCTCTCCCGCCGAGTTCGCTGCGATCGAGGCTGCGCTCCTCGAGCACCTCGTCCTCTTCTTCCCCGACCAGGACCTCTCACCCGACGACCACCGCGCGTTCGCGCAGCGCTTCGGCGAGGCCGAGATCCACCCGTTCATCCCGAAGCTCGACGACGACCACCCCGAGATCGTCGTCCTCGAAGGCACCGCCCGGGCCGACGTGTGGCACACCGACGTCACGTTCGCCGAGCACCCGCCGATCTGCTCGATCCTCAAGGCGGTGACGATGCCCGAGCGGGGCGGCGACACCATGTGGACCAACCAGTACCGCGTGTACGAGTCGCTGTCGGCCCCCATGCGCGACCTACTCGACGGCCTCACCGGGGTGCACTGGGCGAAGGCGTTCGGCCACCCCGAGATCAGCACGCAACATCCGGCAGTCCGGGTGCACCCCGGCACCGGCCGGCGGTCGCTGTACGTGAACCGGACGTTCACGTCGCATTTCCTCGAGTTGAGCCCGGGCGAGAGCACCGCCCTGCTCGAGTACCTCTACACGTTCTCGGAGCAGCCGCAGTTCACTTGCCGCTACCGCTGGACACCGGGCACGATCTGCATCTGGGACAACCGGGTCACCCAGCACTACGCCATCAACGACTACGCCGACGCACGTCGGATCGAGCGTGTCACCATCGTGGGTGACGTGCCGACGGGCAGTCCTCCGAAATGGGGGCCGTTCGACGGCGCGCTCAGCGCGTACGACCTGATCGACTCCATGGTCACTCGTTCCGCCGTGGCGATCGACGACCGCACGACGCACTGAGTCGGGGCGGACCGCAGACCGCCGAGCCGTCGGACCGGTGACGCGATCGAGGCGCCCCCGGGGGGAGGGGCGCCTCGATACGGGAACCGGAGGGGATTCGCCGGTCACGGGCGCCAACTGTCCCCGCTCCCGACCTGTTCCGGGCGACGTGTGCCGGGTGACGAATGTCACACGAACGAGCCCGGTCCGGGCTCCGTCGCGCGGGCGCGAGCCACACGATCAGGGCTGGAGGCGCACGATCTCCCAGGCCACCCCCGGTGCCGACCGCCGGTAGCACACCCGGTCGTGGAGGCGGTCGTCCCGATGGAGCCACAGCTCCACCTCGGTCGGCACCAGCCGGAAGCCGCCCCAGAACTCGGGCCGCGTGACCTCGGGTCCAGGGAAGCGGGCCGCGGCCGCAGCCTGCGCAGCCTCGAGCGCCGCCCGGTTCGCGACCGGCCGGCTCTGCTCCGACGCCAACGCGCTGTACCGGCTCGCCACCGGCCGCCGGTTCCAGTAGGCATCGGACTCGGCGTCCGACACACGCTCGACCGCGCCCTTGGCCCGGACCTGACGCGCCAACTTGGGCCAGTGCCAGACGATGGCCGCACGGGGATTGGCCGTCAGTTCGGTGCCCTTCCGGCTCCCGTAGTTGGTGAAGAAGCAGAAGCCCCGCTCGTCGAAGCCCCGCAGGAGCACCACCCGGGCCGACGGCGCCCCGGACGCGTCCGCCGAGGCCACGATCATCGCGTCGGCGTCCTCGCCGTGCGCAGAGCGGGCCTCGGCGTACCAGGCCGCGAAATCGGCGAACGGATCGCCGGTGACGGATTCCTCGGAAAGCTCGTCCATCCCCCCAGTATCCCGGACCCGCGTCCCGCGCGTAGCGTCGGGCCATGGACTTTGCTCTTTCCCCCCGCGCCTCCGACTACCTCGAGCGCCTGCAGGCGTTCGTGCGGGAGGTGGTCGAGCCCGGTACCCCCGTGTACGCGCAGCAGGTCCACGACTCGGGCGACCCCCACTTCCACCCGCCGGTGATGGAAACCATGAAGACGGAGGCGAAGGCGCGGGGCCTATGGAACCTCTTCCTGCCCGACGAAGAGGACGGCGCCGGCCTCACCAATCTCGAGTACGCGCCCCTCTGCGAGGTCATGGGCCGCCACCCGCTCACCGCCGAGGCCACCAACTGCTCCGCTCCCGACACCGGCAACATGGAAGTCCTGCACCTCTTCGGCACGACACTGCAGCAGGAGCAGTACCTCCGGCCACTGCTCGACGGGACCATCCGCTCGTGCTTCGCGATGACCGAGCCCTGGGTCGCCAGCTCCGACGCCACCAACATCGCCAGCCGGATCGTGCGTGACGGCGACCACTATGTGGTGAACGCACACAAGTGGTGGACGAGCGGCGCGGCGTCGTCGCGCTGCACGTTCGCCATCCTCATGGGGGTCACCGACCCCGACGCCGACCCCCACCGGCGTCACTCGATGATCCTGGTGCCCATGGACACGCCCGGCGTGAGCGTCGAGCGGGCATTGACCGTCTTCGGGACCAGCCACGGCGGTGGACACTGCGAGACGCTGTTCGAGGACGTGCGTGTCCCCGTGACCAACCTCGTCGGCGAGGAGGGCTCGGGATTCGCAATCGCCCAAGCCCGCCTCGGGCCGGGCCGCATCCACCACTGCATGCGCGCCATCGGCATGGCCGAGCGGGCGCTTGAGCTCATGTGTGCGCGAGCCCAGTCGCGAGTGGCGTTCGGACGACATCTGGCCGACAACGCGGTCGTGCAGCAGCAGGTCGCCGAGAGTCGTATCGAGGTCGAGCAAGCGCGACTGCTCACCATGAAGGCCGCATGGCTGATGGATACCGTCGGGGTGAAGGGCGCACGGTTCGAGATCTCCGCGATCAAGGTGGTGGCCGCCCGACTGGCGACCACGGTGATCGACCGGGCCATCCAGATCTTCGGTGGCGCCGGAGTCAGCGGCGACTGGCCGCTCGCCGACATGTACGCGCACGCGCGGACGCTGCACTTCGTGGACGGGCCCGACGAGGTCCACCTGATGCAGATCGCCCGGCGCGAGCTGCGCGCCTACGAGCAGTTCCGGGTCTGAGGTGAAGGTCCGGATCGGCTTCGGGCTGGGTGCGGCGGCGAGCACCACGGACGCAGCGCGGTTCGCCGCAGTCGTCGACGCGCTCGAGGACTTGCGCTTCGACTCCCTGTGGCTCTCGGAGCGGGCCACGGGCCCGACCCTGGATCCGCTGGTCGCGCTGAGCGTGGCCGCGGGACGCACGACGCGCCTCAAGCTCGGGACCTCGGTGCAGGTGCTACCCGGCCGCAACCCCGTCTTGCTCGCGAAGGAGTGGGCGACCCTCGACGTGCTCTCGGGCGGGCGGGCGCTCCCCGCCTTCGGCCTCGGCGTGGTGGACCCGGTCGAGCAGCAGGCCTTCGGGGTCGCCCGGGAGGAGCGCGCCAGCCGGTTCGACGAGACGCTCGGGGTGATGCGGCGGCTCTGGACCGAGGATGCCATCGACCACGACGGCACCTGGTTCCGCTACGAGGGCGTCGGCATCGGCCTGCGGCCCGTGCAGCAGCCCCCCGACGTATGGCTCGGCGGACGCGCGCCCGGCGAGCTGCGGCGCGTCGGACGCCTCGCCGACGGCTGGCTCCCGTCGTTCTCCACCCCGGCTGCGGTGGCGGAAGGCCGGGTGGCCGTGGCAGAGGCGGCGGCTGCGGCAGGCCGCGAGATCGACCCCGAGCACTGGGGCGCGCTCGTGGCCTACTCGACCGAGGAGATCCCCCCGAGCGTGCAGGTGGCGCTGGCGCGCCGACTCCCGGGCGTGGACCCGGCCGAGGTCGTCCCCGTGGGCCACGACGCGTTGCGGCGCGTGCTCGAAGGGTTCATCGCCGCCGGGTTCTCGAAGCTCGTGCCCATCCCCTTCGGCGCGTCGGTGCCCGACTGGGACAACGAGCTCACGGCCCTCGCCGCAGCCACGCTCGACCTTACGACCTGACGCCGCAGGCACCGGTGCGGCGGCGCGCTCACCCGCCGTAGTTCATGCGGGTGTCCTCCATCCGCAGCACGGAGGAATCCTCGTCGCCGAGGAACGCGCAGTCCACTACCTCGCCCACGAAGAAGGTGTGGGTCCCGGCGACCAGGCGCTCCCGGACCTCACAGTCGAGGTAGGCGACCGACTGCGCAAGGATCGGCGCGCCCGTACGCCGCTCCACGTAGGGGAACCCGTTGAGCGTGCGCGCCTCGAGATCCACGTCGACTGGCTTGGTGAACTTGCGCACGATGGCCCGGTCCTCCCGATCGACTAGGCAGAGGCTGAACACGCCCCCGGCGTCGATGAGCTCGTGCGTCAGCGCGGTCTGCTCGACGCCGATCCCGATCCACTTCGGGTCGAAGGACACCTGGGTCGCCCAGTTGCAGGTCATGGCGTTGCGGCGCTGCTTCCCGTCGGTCGAGCCGACCACGTAGAGCCCCGACGGCATCTTCCAGAGCAGCCGCCGCCGCATCCGGTCGTACTCGTCACGCGCCTCGTCGGTGTCGTCCACGCTCGGCGGGTACGGACCGACCGGACCTGTGCCACCCGGCTTCGCCATACCGCCGAGGCTACGCGGCCGCCGGCGATCACCGGTCCGTAGGCTGGCACCATGGCGGTGTTGCTCGGCCTGCTGGTCGCGATCGGCTACGGGTCGGGGGACTTCCTCGGTGGCCGTGCGTCGCGTGATGCGCCGACGCTGGGCGTGCTCTTCGTCGCGCAGTGTGTGGCGCTCGTCGGTGCCTGTGTGGTCGCCGTGGCCGTGGGCGCCGACGTCGGCCGGCGCGACATCGTCTTCGGCGCCGTGGCCGGCGTGGCGAGCGCGGGTGGTCTCGGTCTGCTGTACCGCGGTCTCGCCACCGGCCGGATGGGCGTCGTCGCCCCCGTGACCGCCGTGGTCGCTGCGGTGATCCCGATTGCGTGGGGCCTCGCCACGGGTGAGCGCCCGTCGGCCCTGACGCTGGCGGGAGTGCTCGTGGCCGTCGCCGCAGGCGGGGTCGTGGCCCAGGAGCCGGACTCCGCCGACGAGCCACCGTCGGGGGACGCGCGGGCGACGCTGCTCATGGCCGTCGGGGCCGGGACGCTCTTCGGCCTGTCGTTCGTCTGCTTCGCGGAGACCGCGGACCGGTCGGGCTACTGGCCGGTGCTCGTGGCTCGCGTCGCCGCCGTGGCGGTGATCGGTGTGGCCGTGGTGGCGGTGACCCGGCATCGCCGCGGGTCGATCATCCCGCGTGACCACCCGCGGCCCCTCGCGGCCGGCGCCGGCGCGCTCGACATCATCTCGACGGTCCTACTCGTCGCTGCGGTGCGCCAGGGCCTCGTCGTGGTGGTGGCACCGCTGGCCGCCCTGGCCCCTGCGTTCACCGTGATCTGGGCGTGGGCGCTGCTGAAGGAGCCGGTCACCCGGCATCAGGTGGCGGGGATCGGTCTGTCCCTCCTCGGGCTCACCCTCATCGCCGCGGGCTGACCCGTCCGGCCCCCCACCCCGGTACGGGCCGACGCGTCGTACTGTGGGCCCGTCCACCGCGGTGCGCGTGAGGTTCGCACGGCGGCACGCATGACGTCCGGCACGACGGTACGGAGGAGATCATGGGGCTGTTCGGGGCCAAGACGACGATGGTGACGCCCGACGCGGCGCTCCCCGGGCGTGACGCAACGATGCCGGTGCCCGCGCCCCACCTGGTGCTCGGCACGCCGCTCACGCCTCCGTTCCCCGACGGCTTCGCGTCGATCGTGGTGGGGATGGGCTGCTTCTGGGGCGCGGAGCG
>JBJSXO010000212.1:0-3722 GCA_046086425.1 Actinomycetota bacterium
CGGCACACCCACCTGACGCGCCAGCAACACATGCTCACGCGTCTGCGGCATCGGCCCATCCGTCGCCGCCACCACCAAAATCGCGCCATCCATCTGCGCCGCACCCGTAATCATGTTCTTGATGTAGTCAGCGTGACCCGGGCAATCCACATGCGCAATCGAAATCGTGATCCCACGCGCCTTCTCCTCCGGCGCCTTGTCGATCTGATCGAACGCCGTGAACGACACGTTCGGATTCCGATCCGCCAACACCTTCGTGATCGCCGCAGTCAACGTCGTCTTCCCATGGTCGATATGACCAATCGTCCCAATGTTCAGGTGCGGCTTCGACCGCTCGAACTTCTCTTTGGCCATGGGTGACCCTTCTCCTCTGTCAATGACTGCGTGGCGATCACTCGCCGCGTACGCGGGCGATGATCTCGGTGGCGATCGACTCGGGTACCGACTGGTACGAGTCGAACTGCATCGTGTAGGTCGCCCGCCCCTGGGAGCGCGAGCGAAGATCCCCAACGTAGCCGAACATCTCGCTGAGCGGCACCCTGGCCCCCACCACGTGGTAGGCGCCGCGCTGCTCCATGCCCTCGACGATGCCCCGCCGGGACGAGAGGTCCCCGATGACGTCGCCCATGTACTCCTCGGGCGTCACGACCTCGACCCGCATGATCGGCTCGAGCAGGACCGGCTTGGCCAGGCGGACCGCCTTCTTGAGGGCCATCGAGCCGGCGATCTTGAACGCCATCTCGCTGGAGTCCACATCGTGGTACGAGCCGAAGGTGAGGATAGCCCGGACGTCCACGAGGGAGTAGCCGGCGACGACGCCGCCCTCGAGCGCTTCCTGGATCCCGGCGTCGACGGCGGGGATGTACTCGCGCGGGATGACGCCGCCGACGATCTTGTCGACGAACTCGTAGCCCCCGCCGGGACCGGTGGGCTCGAGGCTGATGACCACGTGGCCGTACTGCCCACGACCACCGGTCTGGCGCACGTAGCGCTCCTCGACCTTCTCGACGGCCTGGGTGATCGTCTCGCGGTAGGCCACCTGGGGCTTGCCCACGTTGGCCGCGACCGAGAACTCCCGGGTCATGCGGTCGACGAGGACGTCGAGGTGCAACTCACCCATGCCCGAGATGATCGTCTGCCCGGTCTCCTCGTCGGTGCGGACCTGGAAGGTCGGGTCCTCCTCGGAGAGGGCGCCGAGCGCCTTCCCGAGCTTGTCCTGGTCCACCTTGGTCTTGGGCTCGATGGCCACCGAGATCACGGGCTCGGGGAACACCATACGCTCGAGGACGATCGGGTGGGCCGGGTCGCAGAGCGTGTCACCGGTCGTGGTGTTCTTGAGCCCGACCGCAGCGACGATGTCACCCGCGAACACCGCATCCTTGTCCTCACGGTGGTTGGCGTGCATCTGGAGGATGCGCCCCACCCGCTCCTTCTTGTCCTTGGTCGCGTTCAGGAGCGGGCTGCCGGCGGAGAGCTTGCCGGAGTACACACGGAAGTAGGTGAGCTTCCCGACGTAGGGGTCGCTCATGATCTTGAACGCCAGGGCAGCGAAGGGCTCGTCGTCGGACGCCTTGCGCTCGAGGAGCTCCTCCTCGTTCTTGACGCTGGCACCACCGATGGCCGGGACGTCGACGGGGCTCGGCAGGTAGTCGACCACGGCGTCGAGCAGCGGCTGCACGCCCTTGTTCTTGAACGCCGTGCCGCACAGGATCGGCACCACCGCACCGGCGATGGTCGCGCCGCGGATGGCGTTGCGGAGGTCGTCCTCCGTGATCTCCTCCTCGCCGACGTACTTCTCGAGCACCACTTCGTCGAACTGGCTCACCACGTCGATCAGCTCGTGGCGCCAGGTCTCGGCCGAGTCGGCCAGGTCGGCCGGGATGTCCACCGTCTCGAAGCTCTCGCCCATTCCCTCGTCCCAGACGAGGGCCTTCATTGCGAGCAGGTCGACCACTCCCTGGAACTCGCTCTCGGCACCGATCGGCAGCTGCACGAGCGCGACCGTGGCGTCGAGGCGGTCCTTGATCATGTCCACGCACCGGAAGAAGTCGGCACCGACCCGGTCCATCTTGTTGACGAAGCACATGCGCGGCACGTTGTACTTGTTGGCCTGACGCCAGACCGTCTCGGTCTGGGGCTCCACGCCGGCGACGGCGTCGAAGACCGCTACGGCCCCGTCGAGCACCCGCAACGACCGCTCGACCTCGACCGTGAAGTCGACGTGGCCCGGCGTGTCGATGATGTTGATCCAGGTGTCGCGCCACTTACAGGTCGTGGCTGCGCTGGTGATGGTGATGCCGCGCTCCTGCTCCTGGACCATCCAGTCCATGACCGCCGCGCCTTCGTGTACCTCACCGATCTTGTAGGTGCGACCCGTGTAGTAGAGGATGCGCTCGGTCGTGGTCGTCTTGCCGGCGTCGATGTGGGCCATGATCCCGATGTTGCGCACCCGCGCGAGGGGAACGTCCCGGATGAGTGCGTCGCCCTTGCTCTTGTCGTCGGCCATTGCTCAGTTCCTCGTCGTTCGTCGTAGCGCCTGGGTACCGATGGTGCGGGCGCACGCGCCCACCGGTGCGCTGCTGCCTCCGCACCCGCGGGCGGGGCCGGCGCACGGCCCCACAGGGGGAGTCGGTCAGCGAGCGGACACGGTGCCTACCACCGGTAGTGCGCGAACGCCTTGTTGGACTCGGCCATCTTCTGCAGGTCGTCCTTGCGCTTGATGGCCGCGCCGACTCCATTGCTGGCGTCGAGCAGCTCGGTCGCGAGCCGCTGCGCCATGGTCTTCTCGCGACGCTGCCGGGAGTAGCCGACGATCCAGCGGATTGCGAGCGTCGTGGCGCGCCGGGGCCGGACCTCGACCGGGACCTGGTACGTAGCCCCACCGACGCGCCGACTGCGGACCTCGAGTGCCGGGCGCACGTTCTCCACGGCACGCTTGAGCGTGGGGATGGGGTCGGCGCCGGTCTTCTTCTCGATGTCGGCCAGGGCGTCGTAGACGATGCGCTCGGCCACCGACCGCTTGCCCTCCTGGAGCACCTTGTTCACGAGCTGCGTGACCACCACCGACCGGTAGACGGGGTCGGGAACGAGGTCGCGGCGCGGCGCAGGACCCTTGCGCGGCATCGATCAGCCCTCTCGCTTCGAGCCGTAGCGGCTCCGCGCCTGTTTGCGGTTGTTGACACCCGACGCGTCGAGCGCACCCCGCACGATCTTGTACCGCACACCCGGGAGGTCCTTCACCCGACCGCCTCGGACGAGCACGATCGAGTGCTCCTGGAGGTTGTGACCGATCCCGGGGATGTAGGCGGTCACCTCGATACCCGACGACAGCCGGACGCGGGCCACCTTGCGCAGCGCCGAGTTCGGCTTCTTGGGGGTGGTGGTGTACACGCGCGTGCAGACGCCGCGGCGCTGGGGGGCACCCTTGAGCGCCGGGGTCTTCGACGTGGTCGACTTGGACTCCCGCCCCTTGCGGACGAGCTGTTGGATCGTGGGCACGCGCGTCGACTTCCTCGAGAAGTTGCGAACAACAGAGAGACTGGCGGCGGAAGCGCCGGTCCCCGAGATCTCTTCCGGGGCCCAGCGTCAGGGCCGGAGGACGAGGATAGCCCTCCGGCCGGGTCCCCTGCGAGGCGACCCCGGCCGGCGGGCGGCCTGGCTCCTAGGCGTCGCCCGTTCCGGTCTCCTCGAGGGGATCGGTCGGGGCCTCGGTGACGAGGTGC
>JBJSXO010000213.1:0-4967 GCA_046086425.1 Actinomycetota bacterium
GAGCTTCCACGAGCACCTCGAGGAGCTGCGCGCCACCGTGATCCGGCTCGGGGGCCTCACCACCGAGCTCATCTCGGCCGCCACGCAGTCGCTCCTCGACGGCGATCTCGCGCTGGCCGAGCAGGCGTTGCGCAACGACGACATCATCGACGACCTCACCCACACCGTGGAGGACGAGTGCTTCGCCCTCCTCGCCCGCCAGCAGCCCATGGCCACGGACCTGCGGACCATCCTCGCCACGCTGCGGGTCGCCCACGAGCTCGAGCGGTCCGCCGACCTGAGCGTCAACATCGCCAAGGCCACCCGGCGCCTCTGGCCGGCCGAGCTCGACCCCAAGGTGCGGGGCATCGTCGACCAGATGGGCCGACAGGCCACCAACCAGACCCGGCTGGCCCTCGACGCCTACGCCGACGTGGACCCCACCTGGGCCCGGGCGCTCGCCGACATGGACGACGCCATGGACGAGCTCACCAAGAGCCTGTTCCGCTACGTGCTGTCGCTCGCGCCGGCCGACGAGGGCACGGTGCAGCAGGCGGTGCAGATCTCACTCGTCGGGCGGCACTACGAGCGCATCGCCGACCACGCGGTGACCATCGCCGAGCGGGTGGTGTTCATGGCCACGGGCGAGTACCCGGTCCACGACGCCGACCGCCAGGAAGTGGCGGGCGAGACGCACTGAGCCGCCCGGGCGACCGGGCGGGGTGACTCAGGTCGCGGCGTCGGGCTCCTCGTAGCCGAGGTCCCACTCGATGATGAGGCGCTCGCGCTCCGCGTCACGGTTGACCCGCTCCCGGTTGCGCCGGAACTGCGGGTCGTGCGGGGGGAGCAGCTGCAGCCGGGCCACGGCCCGCTGGCGGAACTCGTCGATGAGCCGCCCGTCACCGAAGACGGGGTGCACCTCCCAGTGGGGCGACACCGGACCCAGGTACACCATCTTCACGTGCCCCACCGGGGGCAGCTGCTCGAGCTCGTCCTGGTCGATCGCCATCCCGGCGATGCTACCGGCTCGGGCCCGACCACCCCTCCCCGAACCGCCTCCCGAACCGCCACCCGAACCGCCACCCGAACCGCCCCCCGGAACGCCGATTCGGCGCACCGCTCGGGCACGACCGATACTCGGGCGGGAGCCGGGAACCCCGGCGACCCCGCGCACGTTGAACCCACCGTGAACGACATGCTGCCTTCCCCCGACCACGTCACACCGCCGTGGATGGACCACGCACGGTGCCGGTCCCTGACCCCCACCGAGTCCTTCCCGTCCGACGGCGTCGGCGTGGAGGTCGCGAAGCGGGTCTGCGCCGAGTGCGCCGTGAAGTCCGAGTGCCTCGACTACGCGCTGACCCACCGCATCGACCACGGTGTGTGGGGCGGGTGCTCCGAGCGCGAGCGCCGGCGCATTCTGCGCTCCCGTCGGGTCGGCGCCCTCTAGCCGACGCCGAAGTACGCCCGCTTGAGCCGGTCGTAGGACCCGTCCTCCCGCAGGCGCAGGAGCGCGCGGTTGACCGTCTCGGTCAGATCACTGCCCTCGGCGGTCACGATCCCGTAGTTCTCCGGCTTGATGACCGGACCGGCCGCCCGGACGCCGCTGCGGTTGGCCACGAGCCACTCCACGATCGAGGCATCGAACACGAACGCGTCGACCTGGCGGGCGCGGACCTTCTCGTACGCGACGTCGAGGCTCTCGACCGGCTCCGGATCGATCCCGTTGTCGATCAGGAAGTCCCACGACGTGGTGCCGGGATACGTGATCACGTCCTTCCCGGCCAGGTCGGCCACCGACTCGACCCGGCTCTCCAGGCGGTTCACCGTGACCGTCGAGGTGACCTCGGCGGTGATGATCGCGACCATCAGGACGCCCGCGAACATCCACATCATGGTCACGAGTCGCGAGACCACCTTGTGGGGGACCTTGTCGCCGTAGCCGATCGTGAACAGCGTGACGGTCGCCCACCAGATCCCGTCGAACACCCCGTGCGCGCCGGGGTTGACGAACCCGTCGTTTCCGTGGCGCCGCTCCCAGGCCCACACGAACACGCCGGTGACGACCGTGCCCAACGCCATCAGGGCCAGGACGGCCAGCAGGATCGGGGAGAACACCTGCCTCAGCAACCAGCCCAGTGACGGCGCATCCGACGAGTCCGAGACCATCGCCTGGATCCCCGACTCGAACATCGACACGCTGAAGTCCACGTACTCCTCACGCGGTGCAGTGATGCTGATGGCGCTGATGGCGATGTCGGCCCGACCGTCACGGACTGCGGCGAGCTGCTCACCCACCGAGTCGACCTGCACGTAGCGGATCTCGAAGCCCGCCTCGTCCGCGACGTCCTTCAACAGATCGATGCTGAACCCCGAGAAGCGGCCGTCGCCTTCCTCCTCGATGAAGGGCGCGATGGGCCACACCGCCACGCGGACGACCGGCCGCGCCGCGCTCCCCTCGGCGCCGGCGTCGGCGCCGGCGTGCGGCGCCAGAGGCGACAGCACCACGACGACAGTGACCGCCATCCCGGCCACCACGGTGACCGCGCCCGCACGAAGGCGGTGGATGATCCGAGCCCCGACCCGCATCCGGTGAATGTAGGTGGGCCCGGCGCTGCGCGTCAGCGCCAGCCGAACGGGCCGAGGACGAAGTCGGCAATCCGCTCGATAGTGCTCGGCTCCGTGTCGCTGCGGTCGTCGAACGCCGCGGCAAAGACCCGGAGATCGGCGACGGTGGCGTCGGAGACCACCGTGCGGGTCACCTCGTCGTGGTCCCACACGAGCACGGTGCCCCCGGCCACTGCGTAGCCCCAGGCCGTTGCGCCGTCCACGTCGACCTCGTCACCACCCGGCGGGAGGCCGCGGCGGGCGAGATCCCCGCGCTGCTGGAACACCGACACGCCGAAGAGCCCGTCGGAGTAATAGAGCTGGATCGTGCCGTCGTCGCGCAGGTAGCGGCCCGCGAGCACGAAGCCGCCGGGCACCCGGGCCGGGGCGTCGAAGCCGTCGGGCAGGTCCGACACCCGGTCCGGCGTGGTGTCCCGCCCGTTCCGGGTCGACCGGGTGACCGGGTCGGCCGGGGGCGCGGCGCGCCCGCCACCGAGCTTCTTCACGTCGACGAAGCCCACCGCGCGCACCACCCGGCCCCGACGGTCGAGCACCTCGCGCCGCAGCATCACGCCGGTGTCCTTGTCGCAGTACACCTTGAGCCGATCAGTGCCGGTAGCCGGGTCGGACGCGGTCACCACCACGGTGGTCCGCCCGGCGATGGGGTCGGCCTTGCCCAGGGTGATGTCCCAGTGCGCCGACGGGGACGGGACCCGGCCGTCGACCGGCACGTCCCACCCCGCCTGCCACCCGCTCACGCCCGCGATCCACCGCTGGTCACCCCGGCCTCCGGCGCGCCGGAGGCCCTCCCCCACCTGGACGGTTCCCCCGGTCCCGTCGACCGGGACCCGCACCGTCTTCCACCGCCGGCCCACGACCCATTCGATCTGCACCACGCCGGAGAAGTCCTCGCGCACCGTCGCGGTCCGGGCCCGCTCGAGCACGCGCGCCGCGTCGTCGGCCCGCGCCGCGGGCAGCATCGTCACCGTGCACCCCGCCGCAACCGCAACGGCCACCGCGACGCGGGCGAGTCGGGTCATCGGCGGAACCCGGCCGCGACCGCGAGCGGGGCGAGCGAACTCCAGGCGTCGTCTTGGAGGGAGGCGCGCACCGCATGCGCCTCGGTGAACGCGCCCACCGGCGGCGTGACCGTCGTGGGCTCGGGGACCAGGACCACCGCGGCGATCACCGCTGCGACCGCCGCCGCCGCGGTGGCTCCGAGCCAGCGGCTCGGCCGGCGCCTCTGGCGCGCGGCTGCGAGGTCGGCAGGGGGCGCGAGCTCGGGCACCGCGGGGTCACGCGGCACGGTGACGACCATCGCCGGCCCCGGGGTGAGCAGGCGCGCCCAGAACTCGGCCGGCGCGTCGCGCAACGGGAGAGACCGCACGGCATCACGCGCGACCCGCAACTCGGCGAGCACGGCGCGGGCCGACCCCGACGTCGCCAGCGCCTGCTCGACCTGGGCCCGCTCGGCCTCGGTGCACTCATCGTCGAGGTAGGCGCAGAGCACGTCCTCGTCGGGTACCAGCGGTTCACGGCTCATGCGGCCCCCTCCGACAACATCGTGCGCAGCAGGCGCCGACCCCGGTGCAGACGGGACCGCACGGTCCCCACCGGGACGCCCAGCGCCGTTGCGATCTGCTCGTAGGACTGGTCGGCGACGTCACAGAGCACCACGGGCACCCGAAACTCCTCGGGCAGCGCCCCGAGCGCGGCCTGGATCTCGTCGGACAGATGCGTCGACACCTCGTCCGCGCTCGGTGACGGGGGCAGCACGCGCTCGGGGTCGTCGGGGAGCGCCGTCGTCGGGCGCCGCCGTCGCCGCCGTACCTCGTCGAGGAACACGTTCGTCACGATCCGGGCCAACCAACCTTCGAGTGACCCCGGCTCGTAGCGCTCCAGCCCGCGACGCACGCGGATCAGCGCCTCTTGCACGAGGTCTTGGGCGTCTTCGTCGTTTCCGGCCAGGCGGTAGGCCACCGTGTACATGAAGCGCCCGTGGTCGCGGGCGACTTCCTCCCAGGTGGGGACACCGTCGGTCACGAGCAGAACGAACTGACGGGCCGGTCAGGTTCCCGGACGGAGCAGGCGGCGGGACGCGTCCCGGGGGACCGCCGCAGGGGGGTGAGCCGGGTGCCGGGTGGGGCTAGCCGGCGTCCGACGACGGGGCGTCGTCGTCCTTGGCCCCGTCGGTCAGGCCCTTCTTGAACTCCTTTTGGGCCTGGCCCATCGACCGGGCCAGCTTCGGGAGCTTGGTCCCACCGAAGATGAGCAGGACGATGAGGAGCACGATGATGAGTTCGGTGGGGCCCAGGTTCACGGCAACCCTTTCGGAGGGGGGTGCTCACAGGCTATCGGGCCGGGCGGCCCGGCCCGGGTCG
>JBJSXO010000214.1:0-2485 GCA_046086425.1 Actinomycetota bacterium
CGGGCGCGCGGCCGGGCGCGACCTCCACGGTGACGAGGATCACCGATCCCACCAGCAGCTCGTCGGCGAGGGCGACGAGCTGGGCGGCGTCGACGGGCCGGGTGGCATCGGGCCCGGCCCGCACCGCGGCGCCGCACACCGCGTGCGCAGTCGGCGCGGCCTCGGCCCGGGCGAGCCCGAGCAGGATCTGGACCGGCGCGTCGGTAGGTACGCCGCAGGCCCGGAGGAACGCGACGACGTCCTGCGGGCCCGCGATGACCAGGTCGGGTTCGTCGGGCACGGGCACTCCTCGTCCTTCGGCCCGGACCGTGGGCCGGGCGTGGGCCGTTCGTCGGACGGGCGCGCGGCGCCCGGCGGAACGGGGAAGTGCGACGACCAGGCTACGGACGCGGTGTGACCGTCTCGGCCGCCCGTGACCCGGCAGCAGCCGGGCCGGACCCGCTCAGGCGTGGAACTCCGCGATCGCGGTGCGCCACCGATCGGGGTCGGCCCGCACCGGTGCTCCGAACAGGATCCGGTCGACGAGGTCGCCGTAGCGCTCCTTCACGCGCCGCGCGACCTGCTCGGGCTCCGCAACCACCGCGAAGGTGCCGAGCACGTCGTCGTCGACCAGCTCCCCCATCTGCACCCACTCCCCGCGTTTGGAGAGCCGGTGCAACTCGTCGCCGAGGTCTCCCCACCCGTGCAGGTCGAGCACCGGCCGGTAGGCGGGCGTCGATCCGTAAAAGGCGATCTGCTGCCGGGTCGCCCGGGCGACCGTCGCCATCTCCTCGTCGGTGGTCCCCGTGACCACGAACAGCGGACCCGAGATCTCGAAGTCGGTGCGGGTCCGGCCCGACTTGGCGAAGCCGCGCTCGAGCGCCGGGAGGGTGACCTCGCGGACGTAGCGCTCCGTGGTGAAGGCGTGGAGGATCAGCCCGTCGGCGACCTCGCCCGCCACCTCGGTCATCAGGCCACCCACCGCCGCGAGGCTCACGACCGGATCGCCGTAGGGGTTGGGGCCGGGGTCGAACATCGGCGTCATCAGCGTGTGCCGGTAGAACTCACCCCGGAAGTCGAGTCGCTCGCCCGTGTTCCACGCACCCCAGATGGCGCGCATCGCCAGGATGAGCTCGCGCATCCGGGCCGCCGGGTGCGACCAGGGCATCGAGAAGCGCTTCTCGATGTGCGGCTTGATCTGGCTCCCGAGGCCCATGCGGAAGCGCCCCGCCGAGTACGTCTGGAGGTCGTAGCCGATGTTGGCGAGCGTCATGGGGTTCCGCGCGAACGCCACGGCGATGGACGTGCCGATGTCCACGCGCTCGGTGTGCTCCGCCACCACCACCAGGGGCAGGAAGGGGTCGTGGGTGATCTCGGCCGAGAGCACGCCGTCGTAGCCGAGGTCCTCGAGCTCACGTGCGCCCCGGGCGACGGCTGCGAGGTCGGTCGACGACACCACACCTTCGATCTTCATCGGCACTCGATCCTCGTGGGCGTCGTCGTGGGCGTCGTCGTGGGCGTTTTCATGGGCGGAGGATACGCACGCCGCCCGGCCCGCGCCGCCGTCCCCGTCGGCGTCATACCTCCGCGATACCCTCCGACACATGGGTGTGTCGCTGCCTCCGTCGCTGTCGCCGAGCTCCATCGCGCAGTTCAAGCAGTGTCCGCTCGCGTTCAAGTTCTCCTACGTCGAGCGCCTCCCCCAGCCGCCGTCGCCGTGGACGAGCAAGGGCACCCTGGTGCACCATGCGCTCGAGCGGCTCATGGCCCGCCCCGGGCCCGAGCGCACGATCGACAACGCCCTCGCCGACCTCGCCGCCGCCGTGGAGGCGCTGGCCGACGACCCCGACTTCACCGGACTCGAGTTGAGCGAGGACGAGTGGGAAGCGTTCCACGCGAGCGCCACCGAGCTCGTCCGCAAGTACTTCGCCCTCGAAGACCCGACCACGGTCAACGCCATCGGCCTCGAGCTCAAGCTCGAGGCCCAGCTCGACGGCGTCAAGGTCCGCGGCATCATCGACCGGCTCGACCTCGACGAGCACGGGGAACTCGTGGTCGTCGACTACAAGACCGGCGCGGCCCCCGGCGAGCGGTTCGAGGCCAAGAGCCTCGAGGGCGTGCACACCTACGCGTTGCTGTGCGAGCAGGTGCTGGGGCGCCGGCCCGCCCGGGTGCAGCTGTACTACCTGTCCAAGCCGCAGGCGATCATCGCCACTCCCACCGGGCAGACCGTGAACGGGGTCGCCAAGCGCACCACCGCGCTGTGGTCCGCCATCGCGGGAGCGTGCGCACGAGACGACTTCCGCCCGAACCCCGGTCGGCTGTGCGACTTCTGCGCGTACAAGGCCTTCTGCCCCGCCCACGGCGGGGACCCCGCCGAGGCCCAGGCCCTGCGGGGCCCCGGTGCAGTCATCGCCCCGCCCCTTCCCCTGCAGCCGGCGGGGGCACCGGGCTGAGCCGGTACCCTCGGCCGATGCGCGCCGAGGTCGCCGAGGTCGCCGAGGTC
>JBJSXO010000215.1:0-4732 GCA_046086425.1 Actinomycetota bacterium
TCGGGAAGGCCGCGAAGGTCAAGGAGAAGCGCGTCTGAGCGCCGGTCCCGCCTTCCGAGCGAAGCGCAGCGTTCGGTGAGCAGCGAAGATCTCGAACGGTACGAGACGGAGATCGAGCTCCAGCTCTACCGCGAGTACCGCGCCGTGCTCCCCATGTTCCAATACGTGGTGGAGACCGAGCGCCGCTTTTATCTGGCCAACGAGGTCCGCGTCGAGCCCAGGAGCGACGGTGGCCAGGTGTACTTCGAGATCGAGCTGCGCGACGCGTGGGTCTGGGACATGTACCGGCCGGCACGTTTCGTCGCCAACGTCCGCGTGTTCACCTTCCGTGACGTCAACGTCGAGGAGTTGGCGGGCAAGGAGCTCTAGCGGTCTGCGCCCCGGACGGATCGGGCGTCGGTGACCGACCCCCGGCGTGCGCTCGGTGCGCGCGGCGAGGATGTCGCTGCCGCGTGGTACGAGCAGCACGGCTACGTCGTGCTCGATCGCAACTGGCGCGTCCGTGAGGGCGAGTTGGATCTGGTGGTGCGCCACGGGCGCACTACCGTCTTCTGCGAGGTGAAGACGCGCCGGGGTGATGCTTTTGGCACGCCGTTCGAGGCCGTCACTCCCACCAAGCAGCGACGGCTGCGGGTGCTGGCGGCACGCTGGTTGGCCGAACGGGGACGGTACGCGGGCCCGGTGCGCTTCGACGTGGCCGCAGTGCGAGTGACCGGTGACGGTGGCGCAGAGATCGAGGTTCGGAGAGACGCGTTCTAGCGCCGGGGCCGGCGCTGCGCGCGCGCCCGGTGCCAGCAGCCGGTGTGCCAGTGGCGCCGGGACTCGGGATCGGCGACGGGGACCACGACCTCGTGCCCCTCGCCCGGGCGGATCTCGTGGTCGCAGCCCGGGCACCGGTAGGGCTTTCGGGCCTGGTACGGCTGCACGTGGCGGACCTCGATCGGATCGGTCCCGTCGGCATCCTCGTCGGCCCACCGGTGGGTCACGCGTCAGCCGCCGAAGACGGCCCAGGCCACGAGGGCCGCGATCACCACGAACGCAACCACGACCACGACAGTGTCCGTGCGCCGCGACACCCGGCTCCGGAACGGATTCAGTCCCATGGGACCACGGTATTCGGCGAGCCGATCACTGCGGCCACACCAGACCCTGCGACCAGGTGACCCAGCCGGTGCGCTCGAGCGCGGCCACGGAGAGGGCGACCACCTCGGGCGCGAGCCCGGTGCGGGCAGCGAGCTGCTCGGGGGACGCCGGCTCGCCCCCGAGCGCGCCGAGCAGCCGGTGACCGGCTTCGTCGGGAACCGCCCGGACCGGAGGCGCGCAGCGACGTGCACCTGGGGTCATGCCGAGCGCCACCAGCACGTCGCTCCAGTCGGTAAGTGGATAGGCGCCGTCGGCGATGAGCGCGTTGGTGCCGGCCGAGGCGGTGTTCCGTCGCGATCCCGGCACCGCGAACACCGCGCGGTCATAGCGGACGGCGTGCTCGGCGGTGATGCGCGCACCGCCGGTCAGGGTCGCCTCCACCACCACGACGACGTCGGCGAGGGCGGCGATAATGCGGTTTCGGATGGGAAATCGCCACGGGGCCGGCCGGACGCAGTAGCCGGTCTCACCGAGGACCAGACCGCTCGCGCGCACGTCGCCGTAGAGCCCTCGATGTCGACGCGGGTACTCGACGTCGAGACCGGTGGCCACGACGCCGACGGTGGACCCACCCGCAGCGACAGCGCCCGCGTGGGCCGCGCCGTCGATTCCGAGGGCGAGGCCGCTCACCACGGTGACCCCAGCGTCGACCAGGGTTCCGGCGAGCTCGCGGGCATCGGCGAGGCCGTGGGGGGTGGCCGAGCGGGTGCCGACGATGGCGACCCTCGGTGCGTCGAGCGCGTCGGGACGTTCGCCCTCGGCGATGAGGCAGACCGGGGCATCGGGGAGGGGCTCGGGTACCGGGTAGGTGAGGTCACGTTCGAGCCAGACGTGCGCAGCGCGCGTCTCGAGGAGGGCCCGCGCGGTCGCTGCGTCGACCTCGGCCGCCCATCGCGCGCAGAGCGGCTCGGCCAGATGACGGTGCTTCGGGCCGAAGGTGGGCGTGAGCACGGCCCGAGCCCGGCCGTGTTGCAGGGCGCGCAGGGCACGCGAAGGGGTGCCGAAGTGGTCGACGAGCACCCGGAGCCGCCGAACGCCGAGTGACTCGAGGCCCGCGAGCGCAACGGCGGCTGCGTGGTCGTCGCTCAGCGGCGCTCGGCCGGTCACGGCACGTCCTCCCGCAGCATCGAGGCCAGCGCGACGTGGGCGGCGGTCACCTCGGCTGCGTCGTCGAGATCGGCCAGTGTCCGCGCGACCCGGCGCACCCGCGCCGCGCCGCGACCGGTGAGTCGGCGCACGTCGCACTCGGTCAGCCAGGCCTCGGTGGCTTCGCCGTGCAGCGGGACCGACTCGGCCAGCGCGCCGGCGGGTACGTGCGCGTTCCGGGACCACGGCCGGTCGCGGTAGCGGTTGCGTTGGCGGGCGGTCGCCGCGACCACGCGCTCCCGGACCGCCGCCGACGACGGGCCGGCCGTCGCTCCGGGCTCCGGCGGCCGGACGGCCACGCGCAGGTCGAACCGGTCGAGCAGCGGGGCCGACAGGCGCCGCCGGTAGCGCGCCCGCTGTACCTCGGAGCACCCGCACCAGGGCGGGCCGAGTCCGCAGGGACAGGGATTGGTGCACGCCACCAACTGGAAGTCGGCCGGGAAGGTGAGGGACATCGCCTGGCGCGAGATCCGCACGACGCGCTCTTCGAGAGGCTGGCGGAGCGCGTCGAGGGCGCCCGGGTGGAACTCCCCGAGCTCGTCGAGGAACAGCGCGCCGCAATGCGCGAGCGTGACCTCTCCGGGGCTCGGCCGCCCGCTGCCGCCCCCGACGAGCGCAGGGACCGACGCGGTGTGGTGCGGCGCGCGGAACGGCCGGCGCCGGGCGAGACCGCCGACGGGCGCGTGGCCCGCAGCAGAGTGGATGCGGGTGATCTCGAGCGCCTCGGCGGGCTCGGGATCGGGCAGGACGGTGGCGAGCCGACGGGCGAGCATGGTCTTGCCCGCACCGGGGGGACCGCTGAACAACAGGTGGTGCCCCCCGGCGGCTGCGGCCTCGAGCGCGCGGCGCGCCCACGGCAGCCCGCGGACCTCGGCGAGGTCGACGTCGTCCTCGTCGGGTCCCGGCGTGGGGAGCGGATCCCACCCGGGCCATTGCGCTTCCCCCTTGCAGCAGTCGCGGAGTGCGCCGAGGTGCGCCGCGGCGCACACGTCGATCCCGTGCACCAGGGCCGCCTCGGCCGCGTCGGCTGCAGGGACGATGACCCGACCGACGCCCCGGCGGGCCAACGAGTCGACGAGCGCCAGCATGCCGGGCACGCTGCGGACGGTCCCGTCGAGCCCGAGCTCGCCGAGCACGGCGGTACCGTCGACGGCATCGGCGGGCAGGGTGTCGGTGGCGACCAGAATCCCGAGCGCCACTGCGAGATCGAGGCCCGCACCGTGCTTGCGCATCGAGCCCGGGGCCAGGTTCACGGTGATGCGGTGCGAGGGCCAGCCGAGCCCGGACGAGAGCACTGCGGCCCGGACCCGCTCACGGGATTCGCGAACAGCGGCATCGGGCAGACCGACCACCGTGTATGACGGCAAGCCGGGCGAGACGTGGACCTCGACGGTGACGAGGTGGCCCTCGACGCCGAGAAGGGTGGCGCTGACGACGGACGCGAGCACAGCGGCCTCCGAACCGGTGGACCCACCACGCGTGTGCGGTGTCGCGCGTGCGGTGGCACGCGAGCGATGGGGCGGGAGCGATGGCAGGCCGGGTCCGCGGCCACGACGGCGACCCCGACCGTACCGGCGCAGTGTGACGGTCACGACGGGGTCCCCGGTGTAGCGTCGCGGGATGTCGTGGGACGTCCATGGGTTCACGGCATCCCTGACCGGCCGTAGCGAGCATACGCGTCGCGCGTACGCGCACGATGTCGCCGAGTTCGTCGCCTGGGCCGAGCGGGGTGGCTGTCCCGAGCCCGAGGCAGCCGACCACCGGGCGTTGCGCCGGTACCTTGCGTACCTCGACACGCGTGGCTTTGCGACCCGGACCGTCGCCCGGAAGGCCGCAGTGGTGCGCGCCTACCTGCGCTACCTCCGCCGCCACGGGGTCATCGACGACGATCCCGGGCGCAGCCTGCGCACGCCGAAGGGTGAGGCTCGTCTGCCGCGCGTGCCCCGGCGGGACGAGGCGGCGGCACTCCTCGACGACGCGTCGGCCCGGCCGGGGGCACTGGCGTCGGGTGATCACGACGAGGTCGACCTTGCGGTGGCGCGTCGCGACGTCGCCGTCCTCGAGATGCTCTACGGCGCGGGTCTGCGCGTCTCCGAATGCTGCGGCGTGCGCCTGGCCGACTGCGAAGTGGACCGCGGCTTCGTGACCGTGCTCGGCAAGGGTGCCAAGGTCCGTCGTGTGCCGCTGGGTGATCCGGCGACCCGAGCGTTGCTCGAGTACCTGGGCGACGCGCGCCCGGTGCTCGCAGTCGCCGAGTCACCCGACGTCGTGTTCCTCAACCGGCGGGGCCGGGCGCTCGGCCCTCGGGACGTCCGCAGGGTCGTGGCCGCGATCCCGCTCGGAGACGGCCGTCGCCTCCACCCGCATGCGCTCCGCCACGCCTACGCGACGCACCTGCTCGAGGGGGGCGCCGACCTGCGCTCCGTGCAGGAAATGCTCGGCC
>JBJSXO010000216.1:0-2028 GCA_046086425.1 Actinomycetota bacterium
ACCACGTGGACGCCGCCTGCATCTACTTCGTGCAGGACCCGGGTCGCTACGACGTCATCGTCACCGAGAACCTGTTCGGCGACATCCTCACCGACCTCGCCGGCGCGGTGGCCGGCGGCATCGGGCGGGCCGCGTCGGGGAACCTCAACCCGGCGCGCACCGGTCCGTCGTTGTTCGAACCGGTCCACGGCTCGGCCCCCGACATCGCCGGGCAGGCCAAGGCCGACCCCCGCGCCGCGGTGATCTCCGCGGTGATGATGCTCGAGTTCCTCGGCGAGGACACGATCGCCCAGCACATCCGCACGGCCCTTGCGGCCACCGACCACGTGACCGGGACGACGCCGGAGATCGGCGACGCCATCGTCGCCGCGCTCTGACCGCGCCCGAGCCCACCGAAAGGCCCCCAGATGCCCATCACCCCCACCGAGAAGATCTGGATGGACGGCACCCTCGTCGACTGGGACGAGGCCAAGGTCCACATCCTCACCCACACGCTGCACTACGGCGCGGGCGTGTTCGAGGGCATCCGCGCCTACGAGACGCCCCGGGGCACCGGCGTGTTCCGGCTCAAGGAGCACGTCCACCGGCTCTTCGACTCGGCGAAGATCTTCCACATCACGGTGCCGTTCACCGAGGAGGAGATCTGCGAGGCCATCCTCGAGACGGTGCGGGTCAACGGCCTGCCCGAGTGCTACATCCGCCCGATCATCTACCTCGGGTACGGCGAGATGGGGCTCAACCCCCTGCCGTGCCCGGTGAACGTCGCCGTCGCAGTGTGGCCCTGGGGCGCCTACCTCGGTGAGGAGGGCGTCAACCACGGCGTGCGCACGAAGATCTCGTCGTGGACGCGCCACAACCCGAACACGATGCCGCCCGCAGCCAAGGGCACCGGCATGTACATCAACTCCCAGCTGGCCAAGGTCGAGGCGCTGCTGGCCGGGTACGACGAGGCGATCATGCTCTCCCCCCAGGGCTACATCAGCGAGTGCACGGGGGAGAACATCTTCATCGTGGAGAACGGGATCATCCGCACGCCGCCCGTGGCCTCTGGTGCGCTGCGGGGCGTGACCCAGGACACCGTGGTGGCCCTCGCCGCCGACCTCCACATCCCGCTGGTCGTGGAGAACATGCTGCGGTCCTGCGTCTACACGTGCGACGAGGCGTTTTGCACCGGGACGGCCGCCGAGGTCACCCCGATCCGCTCGGTCGACGACCGCGTCATCGGCGAGCCGGGTCCGATCACGCGCCAGATCCAGCAGGCCTACGCCGACGTGGTCCACGGGCGCAACGCCAAGTACGAGCACTGGATCGACCTTGTCCGGCCCTGAGCGGCGCAAGGTCGAGATCTACGACACGACGCTGCGCGACGGATCGCAGCTCGAGGGGATCTCGCTCACCGTCGACGACAAGCTGCGGATCGCGGAGCAGCTCGACTGGCTCGGGGTCGACTTCATCGAGGCGGGCTGGCCCGGGGCCAACCCCAAGGACGACGAGATGTTCCGGAGGGCTGCCCGGGAGCTGACCCTCGGGACGAGCACGCTGGTGGCCTTCGGCTCGACCCGCCGCGTGGCGGGCAAGGTCGACCACGACGAGACCCTCCGCAACCTGCTCGACGCCGCCACCCCGGTGGTCTGCATCGTCGGCAAGTGCTGGGACTACCACGTGACCGAGGCGCTGCAGACCACGCTCGACGAGGGCGTGGCGATGGTCGCCGACTCCGTGGCCTTCCTGGCCGCGGCCGGACGCGAGGTGTTCTTCGACGCCGAGCACTTCTTCGACGGCTACAAGCGCAACCCCGAGTTCAGCCTGCGGGTGCTCGAGGCCGCGGCCCAGCAGGGCGCCACCCGGCTGGTGCTGTGCGACACCAACGGCGGCTCGCTGCCCCACGAGGTGGAGCGCATCGTGCGCGAGGTGGTCGGGTACTTCGGCGGCGACGTGGGCGTGGCGGTCCACCTCCACGACGACGCCGGCACCGGCGTCGCCAACGCGATCGCCGGGGTGCTCGGTGGGGCCGTGCAGGTCCAGGGG
>JBJSXO010000217.1:0-9759 GCA_046086425.1 Actinomycetota bacterium
TTGTCGTACCAACCGAGCACCTTCACCAGCGTGCCCTTGGCCATGGTGTCTCGGGCCGAGAAGATGCACGACGCCGGGTTGCCCACGATGTCGGCCGAGACGAGCGGCTCGTCGCTGTACTCGAGCACGCCCCGGTACGCACCGTCGGCGGCAGCCGCAGCGAAGGCGGCGTTCACGTCGTCGACCGACGCCTCGCTGCTGAGCTCGGCGGTGAGGTCGGTGATCGACCCGGTCGGCGTGGGCACCCGCAACGACGTGCCGTCCAGCTTGCCGTTCAGCTCGGGGAGGACCAAGCCGATGGCCTTGGCGGCGCCCGTGCTGCTCGGGATGATCGACAGCGCCGCGGCGCGCATCCGCCGCAGGTCGGCCTCACCCTTGCGGCTGGGCTTGGCCAGGTCCTGGAGCGACTGGTCGCTCGTGTAGGCGTGGACGGTCGTCATCAGGCCCTTGACGATGCCGAAGCGGTCGTTGAGCACCTTGGCCATGGGAGCGAGGCAGTTGGTGGTGCACGACGCGTTGGACACCACGGTGTGGTTCGCCGGGTCGAACACCGAGTCGTTGACGCCGATGCAGATCGACGCGTCGGCGTCGCCGCTCGGTGCCGAGATGACGACTCGCCGGGCCCCGCCCGCTAGGTGGCCGGCCGCCTTGTCTCGAGCAGTGAAGAGACCGGTGGACTCGATCACCACGTCGACCCCATGGTCACCCCACGGGATCTCGGCGGGGTCCATGGTCTCGAGCTTCGCGATCGCCTTGCCGTCGATGGTGAAGCCCGAGTCGGTGGCCTGCACGTCGTTTCGGAGGCGGCCGGCGACCGAGTCGTGCTTGAGCAGGAACGCCATCGTCGAGCTGTCGCCCATCGGGTCGTTGACCGCCACCAGCTCGACGCCGACGCCGGCGCGGGCCAGGAGCGCCCGGGTGAACGAGCGGCCGATGCGGCCGAAACCGTTGATGCCGACGCGGATCATGTGTGCTCCCTACTCAGGCGGTGGATCACGCAAGCGACGGGTGCGACGAGCCCCGGCTCCGACGTGTCGGTCCGACTACAGCAGAGCGGCGAGGGCGAGTGCCAATCTGTGCGGGTCGTGCTCCACGGCCCCGGGAGCCGCCACGTCGGCCGTCACCGCCTCGGCTCCCTGGGTCCGGATCCGCCCGACGTCGACGGCGAGCGCCCCGGACTCGGGAGCGAGATAGACGTCCACCCGTCCCCCGTGGTCGAGGACGGCCTGGAGATGGTCCCCTGCGTCCAACCCGGACGTCTCGGCGTCCTGAGTGCGCAAGTTGCCCACCTGGACCACCCGGCCCGGCGCCATGCGCACGGCCTCGGCCAGCCCCTCGACCACCAGTACCGCAAGGACGCTGGTGTAGAGCGATCCCGGCGCCAGCACCACCTGGTCGGCGGCCACGAGCGCCGCCACCGCGTCGGGTACCGGCCGGACGTCCGCGGGGGCTACCCGGACCCGGCGGATCCGTCCCGGGGCGGTGGCCACCGCGACCTGGCCCTCGACCTCCTGGCCGTCGATGTCGGCCGTGAGGACCACCGCCTCGGTGGTCGCAGGCAGCGCCCGGCCCCGAGACCCGACCAGCCGGCCCGCCTCGTCGAGCGCAGTGACGACGTCGCCGGTCGTGTCGAACAACGCTGCGAGGACGAGGTTGCCCACCGCGTGACCGGCGAGCTCGCCGTCGTCGAAGCGGTGCTCGAACGTGCGCGACCACAGCGCGTCCTCGTCGGCCATCGCGACGATGGCCTTGCGGAGGTCGCCGGGCGGCACGATGCCGAGATCGCGGCGGAGCCGCCCGGAGGAGCCGCCGTCGTCGGCCACGGTGACGATCGCGGTGACCGTGCCTGCGTACCGGCACACGGCCCGCAGCACGTTGGCCAGCCCGTGCCCGCCGCCGATCGCCACCACGTGCGGCCGGGCCGGGCCCCCCTCAGACACGATCGACGTCCCGGTGGTGAACCCGGGCCTCGAACCCCAGGTCGCGCAACACCCGCTCGAGCTCGGTGGCGATCACCACGCTGCGGTGCCGGCCACCCGTGCAGCCGACCCCGACGGAGAGATAGGCCTTGCCCTCGCGCACGAAGGCCGGGAGCAAGAGCGCGAACAGGCGGGCCAGCTCCGCCAAGAACTCTGCGGCCTCGGGCTGGCCGAGGACGTACTCGCGCACGGCTGCGTCGCTCCCGGACAGTGGGCGCAACGTGTCGACCCAGTGCGGATTCGGGAGAAAGCGGCAGTCGAACACCAGGTCCACGTCGACCGGGATACCGTGCTTGTAGCCGAAGGATACGACGCTCGTCTGCAGGGCGCCTTCGGAGGGGGCGCCGTCCCCGAACAGTTCCTGCACGCGGTCGCGGAGCGCGTGCACGTTGAGGTTGGTGGTGTCGAGCACGAGGTCGGCCTGACCCTTGAGGGTCTGCAGCAACGCCCGCTCGCGGGTGATGCCGTCGATCACGCGCTCCGAGCCGGCGAGGGGGTGGCGGCGGCGGGTCTCCTCGAACCGGCGGACGAGCACCTCGTTGCTCGCGTCGAAGAACACCACTCTCGTCCCGATGCCCGACGCCCGCAGTTCGCCGAGCGCGCCTTCGAGGTCGTGCATGAACGTCCCCGAGCGCACGTCGACGACGAGCACGAAGCGGCGCGGCTCCTTGCGTCCGCGGGCCAGCGCCACCACCTCGGGGATGAGCGCGGGGGGCAGGTTGTCGATGACGAAGAAGCCGAGGTCCTCGAGCACGTCAGCAGCACTCGACCGCCCCGCACCCGACATGCCGGTGATGATCGTGACGTCGAGACCGGTCATGACCCCTCCATGGTTGCACGGGTCGACCCGCCACCCGCGGCGCGATCGGTGGCCCCACCGGCGCCCCGGGCGGGTCCGCTCCCGTGCAGCTGTGCGTAGACCGCCCGCGCCACCGCCTCGGGCAGCCAGGGCAGGGCGACCAGGTCGTCCTCCGCACATGCCCGGAGCGCCTTCACCGATCCCACCTCCCGGAGCAGGCGCGCCCGCCGTGCCGGGCCGAGGCCGGGGACGTCATCGAGCACCGACGCCGTCGCCCGCTTGCCCCGGAGCTGGCGGTGGTAGGTGATGGCGAAACGGTGGGCCTCGTCGCGCACCTGCTGGAGCAGATAGAGCGCCTCGGAGTCGCGGGGGATGCGCACGGGATCGTCGAGGCCGGGGCGGTACACCTCCTCGAACCGCTTGGCGAGCGACGCCACCGCGATGTCCTCCAGCCCCAGCTCCTCGAGCACCCGGACCGCGACCCCGAGCTGCCCCTTGCCGCCGTCGACCACCAGGAGGTTGGGGGGGTACGCGAAGCGCTTGCCCACCCGCGCGCCCTCGTCCCGCTCGTCGAGGTAGCGCCGGAACCGCCGGGTCAGCACCTCCTCCATCGACGCGAAGTCGTCCTGGCCGTCGAGATGCTTGATCTTGAAGCGGCGGTAGTCGGCCCGCTTGGGCAGCCCGTCCTCCATCACCACCATCGACCCGACGATCTCCGTGCCCTGGAGGTTCGAGATGTCGAAGCACTCGATCCGCAACGGCGCCTCGGGAAGGTCGAGGGCCTCCTGGAGCGCAGTGAGCGCTCGGGCGCGCGCGTTGTGGTCCGACGCACGGCGGAGCTTGTGCTGGGAAAACGCCTCGCGCGCGTTGTGCGTGACCATCGCAAGGAGCTCGCGCTTGGTGCCGCGCTGGGGAACCCGGATACGCACCTTGGTGCCCCGCGCCAGGCTGATGAACTCCTCGTACAGGGCGAGGTCGGCGGGCACGGCGGGTACCAGGATCTCGGGCGGCACGTCGTCGGGGGTTGCGTCGCCGTAGAGCTGCTCGACGGGCTTGCCGACCAGCTCGCCGGTATCGACGTCCTCCACCTTGTCGACCACCATCCCCCTCCGCCCCACCACCCGGCCCCGGCGCACGAAGAAGACCTGCACCGACGCCTCGATCGGGTCCTCGACGAGCCCCACGACGTCGAGGTCCTCCTCCTTGGGGGCGACCATCTGCTGCCGCTCGACCGCCTTGCGCACCGACGACACCTGATCGCGGATCCGGGCGGCGCGCTCGAACTCGAGCGCGTCCGACGCGTCGCGCATCTGCTGCTCGAGCCGGGCGAGCACCGGACCGTGCTCGCCGTCGAGGAACGCCACGAGGTCACCGACGAGCGCGTCGTAGTCGGCCTTGGTGATGTCGTCGACGCACGGCGCGGCGCACTTCTCGATGTGGGCGTAGAGGCACGGCCGCCCGAGACGCCGGTGGCGGTCGAACTTGGCCTGGGTGCACGTGCGGATCGGGAAGGTCCGCAGCAGCAGGTCGAGGGTCTCGCGGATCGCGTAGGCGTGGGCGTACGGGCCGAAGTACCGGCGGTCCTTGCGCTTCTGGCCCCGCATGACCATCGCCCGAGGCCACTCCTCGTCGAGGGTCACCGCGAGGTAGGGGTAGGACTTGTCGTCCTTGTAGCGGATGTTGAAGCGCGGTCGGTGGCGCTTGATGAGGTTGTACTCGAGGAACAGCGCCTCGACCTCGTTGGTCACCTCGATCCATTCGACCGTCGACGCGGTCGTCACCATCTGCCGGGTCCGGGCCGGGAGCGTCTCGGGCGGCGCGAAGTAGTTCTGGAGACGGCTGCGCAGGCTCTTCGCCTTCCCCACGTAGAGCACCCGGCCCTCGGCGTCCTTGAACTGGTACGAGCCCGGCGCGTCGGGGATCGTGCCGGGTGCGGGGCGCTCGACCATCGCCCCATTGTCCACGGTGGACGCAGGGGGCGGGTGCAGGCGTTATCGTGGTCCCAGGCCGGCCTGGTACTCCGGCCGAACACAAGTCCCGGGGCCGACAACCCCGCGGTGGGCGACCAGGCTGTCCCCGCCGGCCACCAACCGGGGCTCCCGAGAGGGACCACTCACATGCTGCGACTCCAGTCCCCCCTGCCGGATCGCTACACCCTCGCGACCCCCGACGACCTCGAGGCCATGATCCGGGAGGCCAAGGCCACCCTCGGCTCGGCCCTGCTGGTCCTCGGCCACCACTACCAGCGCCCCGAGGTCATCCGCTGGGCCGACCAGCGCGGCGACTCGTTCAAGCTCGCCCGCTTCGCGGCGGACAACGACCAGGCCACCGACATCGTCTTCTGCGGCGTGCACTTCATGGCCGAGTCGGCCGACGTCCTCACCGGCCCGCACCAGCGGGTCATCCTTCCCGACCTGAACGCCGGCTGCTCGATGGCCGACATGGCCGACATCGAGCAGGTCGAGGACTGCTGGGAGGCCCTGGAGGGCGTCACCGACATCGAGCGGGTCGTGCCGATCACCTACATGAACTCGTCGGCCGCCCTGAAGGCGTTCGTGGGTCGCAACGGCGGCGCGGTGTGCACGTCGTCGAACGCCCGAGCTGTGCTCGACTGGGCCCTTGCGAAAGACGACGGCATCAAGGTCCTGTTCTTTCCCGACCAGCACCTCGGTCGCAACACCGGGTACCAGATGGGCTACGACGAGTCACACATGCGCGTGTGGAACCCCCACCTGGAGTTCGGCGGGCTCGACGAGCGTGACGTGAAGGACGCCACGTTCCTCCTCTGGCGGGGATGGTGCTCGGTGCACCAGCGCTTCTCCACCTCCGACATCGCGGAGTTCCGGGCCGAACACCCCGACGGAGTCGTGATCGTGCACCCCGAGTGCAAGCACGAGGTGGTGGCGGCGGCCGACAAGGTGGGCTCCACGGAGCGCATCCTGGAGTGGGTGAGCGAGGTTCCCGCAGGGAGCGTCATCGGAATCGGCACCGAGATCCACATGGTGCAGCGCATGGCCGCAGAAATGCCCGACAAGACCATCGTGTCTCTCGACCGTCTCGTGTGCCCCTGCTCGACGATGTTCAGGATCGACGAGCCCCACCTCGCGTGGTGCCTGGAGTCCCTCGTTCGCGGCGAGGTGGTCAACCAGATCGTCGTCGACGCCGACACCACCCAATGGTCGCGTGTCGCGCTGGAACGCATGCTCGCAATCACCTGACGCTCCGACGTCGCGACGTCACCGCGTGAGCCGGGTTCGCAGCACCACCAGACGGGGAATCGACGCGGCCTGCCCGTACTCGGGGGCCCGGGCCACGAAGCCGGGGGCCGGTGGCGGCTCGTCCATGTGCTCGAGCAGCAGCCCCCGCTCGGCGAGCACGTTGACGTACCGGCTCAGCGGTCGGTGCATGAACGGCAGCCGGACGCCGGGCGCGACCTCCTCGATCGACGCGTCGTCGGGCAGGTAGGGGCCGAGCCGCCAGTACTGCTCCCCGAGGATGTGGTCGTCTACCCACCCGCTCCCGGGAGCCTGAAGGAGCGGGTGGTTCAAGAACAGGACGAAGCATCCGCCCGGAGCGAGCACGCGGGCGATCTCGTCGATGGCCGGCTCGAACGGCTCCACATGCTCGAGCACCAGGCAGGCCATCACCGCGTCGAACGAGCCCGACGCGAGCGGGAGCGCGGTCGCGCTGGCGCGCAGGTACGCCGGTCCCCCGGCGCGCCGGCACGCCGTGCCGACCTGCGCCCACGACCCGTCGACCCCGACCACCTCCCCACCCAGGGCGGCGACTCGGCGGGCCAGCTGGCCCTCTCCGCACCCGACGTCGAGGACCCGCCGGAACCCCGCGAGGTGCACGTCGACGAGAGGCAGGATCTGCTCCTCGTACTCCGGGTCCGCCCCGTCGGTGAAGAGCTCCTGCCACCACCCGGCGTGCTGCTCCCACTCCGGTGCCGGCCGGGCGGGCCCGGGTGCCGCCTGCGGCTCGCTCACCCGCGCGGGCTCACAGGCCGAGCAGAGGCGCGAGGAAGCGGCCGGTATGGGACTCGCCGGTCTTGGCCACTTGCTCGGGGGTGCCCTCCACGAGCACACGACCGCCGCCGTCACCACCCTCCGGGCCGAGATCGACGATCCAGTCGGCCGACTTGATCACGTCGAGGTTGTGCTCGATCACCAACACGGTGTTGCCGGTGTCCACGAGGCGCTGGAGCACGCCGAGCAGACGCCGGACGTCCTCGAAGTGCAGACCGGTGGTCGGCTCGTCGAGGATGTAGATGGTCCGGCCGGTCGAGCGCTTCCCCAGCTCGGACGACAGCTTCACCCGCTGGGCCTCGCCCCCCGACAACTTGGGCGCAGGCTGACCGAGACGCACGTAGCCGAGCCCGACGTCCACGAGCGTCTGGAGGTGCCGGGCGATCGTCGGCTGGTTCGCAAAGAACTCCAGCGCCTCCTCGATCGACAGGTCGAGGACCTCGGCGATGCTCTTGCCCTTGAACGTGATGTCGAGGGTGGCCCGGTTGTAGCGCGCGCCCTTGCAGACCTCGCACGGCACGTACACGTCGGGCAAGAAGTGCATCTCGATGCGGATCGTCCCGTCCCCGGCGCATGCCTCACAGCGACCGCCCTTCACGTTGAACGAGAAGCGGCCCGGCTGGTACCCGCGCACCTTGGCTTCCTGCGTCGCCGCGAACAGCGAGCGGATCTTGTCGAACACGCCGGTGTATGTCGCCGGATTGGACCGGGGTGTGCGCCCGATCGGCGACTGGTCGATGTTGATGACCTTGTCGAGGTGCTCGGCGCCCTCCACCGTCTTGTGCCGACCCGGGACGGTCTTCGACCGGTACACCCGCTGCATCAGGGCGTGGTACAGGATGTCGTTCACCAGCGTGGACTTCCCGCTACCGCTCACCCCGGTGACCGCGATGAAGCAGCCGAGCGGAAACTCGACGTCGATGCCCTTGATGTTGTGCTCACGGGCGTCACGCACCGTGAGCCACGCATCACCTGTGGGGCGGCGGCGCTCGGGGACCGGGACGTGCTCGGCACCCGCGAGGAACCGACCGGTGACCGACCGCTTCTCCTTGAGGACGTCCTTGAGCGTGCCGGCGACCACGACCGAGCCGCCGTGCTCGCCGGCACCGGGCCCGACGTCCACGATATAGTCGGCGACGCGGATCGTCTCATCGTCGTGCTCGACCACGATGACGGTGTTCCCGAGGTCGCGCAGGCGCACGAGCGTGTCGATGAGGCGCTCGTTGTCGCGCTGGTGAAGGCCGATCGACGGCTCGTCGAGCACGTAGAGGACACCCACGAGACCGCTGCCGACCTGCGACGCGAGGCGGATCCGCTGAGCCTCGCCGCCGGCCAGCGTGCCCGCGGCCCGGTTGAGGTTCAGGTAGTCGAGGCCCACGTCGAGCAGGAACCGCAGCCGCTCGTTGACCTCCTTCGACACCGCGTCGGCGATCATGCGATCGCGGGCCGAGAGCTCGAGCCCGGCGAAGAACTCCGCGCAGCTCCGGATCGACATCTCGCCGACTTCGAAGATGTTCCGGTCCCCCACGGTGACCGCCAGCGAGGCCGGGCGCAGGCGGGCGCCCTCGCACGCGGGGCAGGGCACCTCGCGCATGTACCCCTCGATCTGCTCCCGGGCCCGATCGCTCTCGGCTTCGGTATGGCGGCGCTCCAGCCAGGGCACCACACCCTCGAAGCGCGTGACGTAGGAGCGGGTGCGTCCGTAGCGGTTGCGGTAGCGGACCGGCACCTCCTTCACGCCGGTGCCGTGCAGCACCACCTGCCGGGCCTTCTTGCCGAGGCGCTTCCACGGGACGTCCAGGTCGAACCCGTACTCCTCGGACAGGGACTCGAGGATCCGGTCGAAGTAGCGGCTGCGGAACCCTCCCCACGGGGCGATCGCGCCGTCGGCGAGGGCCAGGTCGTCGTCGGGCACCACCAGCTCGGGATCGACCTCGAAGCGCGTCCCGAGGCCGTCGCAGCGCTCACAGGCGCCGTAGGGCGAATTGAACGAGAAGTTGCGCGGCGCCAGCTCGTCGAAGGACAGCCCGCAGTGGCTGCACGCGAGGTGCTCGGAGAAGGTCAGCCGCTCGGGCTCGTCGCCGTCCTCGGCCCGGGCCCGGGCCGAGGCCTTCTTCGTCCCGTCGCCGGCCGGCGCACCGGGGACGATCTCGACCTCGGCGACCCCTTCGGCCAGCCGCAGCGCAGTCTCCAGGGAGTCCGTGAGGCGGCGCTCGATTCCCGACTTGCGCACCAGCCGGTCGACCACGACCTCGATCGTGTGCTGCTCGTAACGGGCAAGCCGGGTCGCGTCACCGCCGCCTACCAGGTCCGCGAGCTCGTGCAGCTCGCCGTCGATGCGCACCCGCGAGAACCCTTGCCCCGCCATCTCCTTGAGCAGGCCCTCGTACTCGCCCTTGCGGCCCCGCACCACCGGGGCGAGGACCTGGAACCGCGTGCCCTCGGGCAGCTCGAGCACCCGGTCCACGATCTGCTGCGGCGTCTGGCGGGTGATCACCCGACCACAGCCCGGGCAGTGCGGGACCCCGATCCGGGCGAACAGGAGCCGCAGGTAGTCGTAGATCTCGGTGATCGTGCCCACGGTCGAGCGCGGGTTGCGGGACGCCGACTTCTGGTCGATGGAGATCGCCGGCGACAGGCCCTCGATGAAATCGACGTCCGGCTTGTCCATCTGGCCGAGGAACTGCCGGGCGTATGCGGAGAGCGACTCCACGTAGCGGCGCTGCCCCTCGGCGTAGATCGTGTCGAAGGCCAGCGACGACTTGCCGGAGCCGCTCAGCCCGGTGATCACCGTCAGCGTGTTGCGCGGGATGTCGACGCTGACGTTCTGCAGGTTGTGCTGGCGGGCGCCGTGTACGGATATCTGCTTAAGCATGGGCTAACTGGCCTTCGGTTTCGGCTTCACCTCTTCGTACTTCCGCTTGGCCCAGTTCAGCAGACGCTTCACTGGGGG
>JBJSXO010000218.1:0-10822 GCA_046086425.1 Actinomycetota bacterium
TCGCCGAGGTGCGCCAGGCCCACGACGAGCTGGCCGGGACCGGTCGGCGGGTGCTCGCCGCGGCCACCCGCACGATCGACGGCGAGTCCGCGCCCGCACTCGAGAACGGCGGACTCGCCGACGCGCTGCACGACCTCGAGCTCGTCGGCTTGGTCGGTCTCGTCGACCCACCGCGCCCCGAGGCGCGCGACGCCATCGCCCTGTGCCGGCGCGCCGGCATCCGGGTGAAGATGATCACCGGCGACCACGCGGTGACCGCAGCTGCGATCGCTGCCGACCTCGGCATCGAGGGCGGCGTGCTCACCGGTGCCGACCTCGACCGCATGACCGAGTCCGAGGTGGCCGAGACGGTCGACGACGTCGGCGTGTTCGCCCGCGTGGCGCCCGAGCACAAGGTGCTCCTCGTCCGGGTGCTCCGCGAGCGCGGTGAGGTCGTCGCCATGACCGGCGACGGGGTCAACGACGCGCCCGCCCTCAAGCACGCCGACATCGGCGTCGCAATGGGACGCGCCGGGACCGAGGTGACGAAGGAGGCGGCGAGCCTGGTCCTCACCGACGACAACTTCGCCACCATCGTCGCCGCCGTGAAGGACGGCCGGACGATTTACGACAACATCGTCAAGTTCGTGCGCTTCCAGCTCTCGACGAACATCGGCGCCATCCTCGCGATCCTCGGCGCGTCGATCGCCGGTCTGGCCGCGCCGTTCACTGCGATCCAGATCCTGTGGGTGAACCTGATCATGGACGGCCCGCCGGCGATCGCGCTCTGCCTCGACCCGTCGACCCCCGGGACGATGGACCGGGCCCCGCGGGCTCCCGGCGCGGCGATCCTCGATCGTCGCCGCCTGGGTGTCCTCGTCTGGATCGGCGCGCTGATGGCCACCGGGACCGTTGCCATCCTGGCCCTCGCGCCCGGACCGGTCGCCCCGACGATGGCGTTCACCGCCTTCGTGCTCTTCCAGGTGGGCAACGCCGTGAACGTCCGCACCGAGCATGGTCCGAGCCTCGGACGCCACGCCCTGGTCAACCCCCGCCTCTGGATCGCCCTCGGCACGGTGGTGGTGCTGCAGGTGCTGGCCGTGCAGTGGTCGCCGCTCCAGGCGATCTTCGACACTACGGCACTCGACGCCGGCGAATGGCTCGTGGTGGTGAGCGCCGCTGCTGCGCTGCTCGCCGTGGAGGAGATCCGCAAGCGCCTCGTGTACCGGTCGCGAACCGACCACACCACCCCGACCGAAGCCTCGCATCACCCCACACCCACGCACCAGACGGAGGACGTGCGATGAAGTGTCCCGTCGACGACCACGCGCTCGTCATGTCGGAGCGCCAGGGAATCGAGATCGACTACTGCCCCTCGTGTCGTGGCGTGTGGCTCGACCGCGGCGAGCTCGACAAGATCATCGAGCGCTCCGCCGGCGACGAGCCGCGCCGCAACGACCGAGGCGACCGAGACGACGATCGGCGTCGGTACGACGACGACCGGTCACGGTTCGGTCGCAAGAAGAAGAAGGAAAGCTTCCTGTCGGAGCTCTTCGAGTTCGGAGGTTGAACCATGGCGATGCGCAACACCCTCAAGACCACTGCGCTCCTCGCCGGCATCGGCGGGCTCCTCGTCCTCGTCGGGGGCGCCCTCGGCGGTGCCGGCGGTGCGCTGATCGGACTCGTCCTCGGCCTCCTCGTGGTCGGCGTCTCCTACTGGTGCTCCGACCGGATCGCGGTCAGGGCGGCGGGCGCGCACGAGGTGAGCGAGGCCGAGGCCCCGCAACTCCACGCGATGGTGACGGACCTCGCACGGGCGGCCGGGCTGCCCACACCCCGCGTCTTCGTGTCGCCGGCGCCGCAGCCCAACGCGTTCGCCACGGGGCGCAACCCCGCCCACTCGGTCGTCGCGGTGACCGAAGGACTGCTCACCCGGTGCCCCCCGGACGAGGTGCGTGCGGTGCTCGCCCACGAGATGGCGCACATCCGCAACCGCGACATCCTCATCGGGTCGGTGGCCGCCGCGATCGCCACCGGCATCTCGTTCGTCGCCAACATGGCCTTGTTCGCCGGCATGTTCGGGGGCGGCGACGACGACGACGGTCCGAGCCCCGCGATGGCGCTGCTGCTCGCCATCCTGGCCCCGATCGCGGCCACGATCCTGCAGATGGCGCTGTCGCGCTCCCGTGAGTTCGAGGCCGACCGGGTCGGCGCCGAGATCCTCGGCGACCCCGAGCCACTGGCCCGCGCCCTCGAGCGTCTCGACCGCGCCGCCGCCCAGGTTCCGCTCGACGTGGCCCCGGCCCAGGCCAGCCACTTCATCGTGAACCCGCTCACCGGGCGCCAGGTGCAGTTCGCGCGACTGTTCATGACCCACCCGCCGATCGAGGAGCGCGTGGCCCGGCTCCGGGCCGCACGCGCCGGCACCCCCCGGGCCGTCTGAGCCCCGGCGACTGCGGCCGGGTGTGACGATGGACGACTGGGTCCTGCGCCTGCTCGACGCGGGGGCCACCGCCGGCGCACCGGTGCTGGTGGCCGTCGCGTTCGGGCTGGCGTTCGGCGAGACGGCGCTCCTGCTCGACCTGATCACCCCCGGTGACGTCGGGATGGTGCTGGTCGGTGCGGTTGCGGCGCGCGCCGACGCACCGCTGTGGTGGGTGGTCGGCGCAGCGACGGTCGGGGCCACCTTGGGCGACTCCGTCGGCTGGTGGCTCGGGTCGCGCTACGGCCGACGGCTGCTCGGCCGGTTCCCGCGCCTGGCGGCGCGCCTCGAGCCCTCGCTCATCCGGGCCGAGGCCTACTTCGACCAGCGGGGTGGTGCCGTCGTCTTCTGGGGACGCTTCGTGGGCGCGCTGCGCGGGGTGGTCTCGTTCGTCGCCGGCACGGCCCAGATGCCCTACCGGCGGTTCCTGCGCTGGAACCTCGCCGCCTCGGCGTGCTGGAGCAGCCTCGTGGTGGGCGCGGGCTACCTCTTCGGCCGCCACGCCGAGACCCTGGTCACCGAGATCGGCCTCCCCGTCGCCCTCGGCGTGATGGCCGTCGCCGCCGGTTGGTGGGTCCGGTCCCGTCGGCGGGCCGGGGCGAAGACACAGGTGGCGTGACGCGCCTATTGTCCGGACATGCGCACTGCTGCTGACCTCATGGGCTCGTCACGGACAGCCGCCCGGGTGGGCCCCGGGAACCGACGGCGTTGGCGGGCGACCATCGGAGTGCTCGCGCTCGTCACCCTCGTGGCGGCGACCGTTGCGATGCCGGTTGCGTCGGCGGCCGGGAAGCCCCGGCGCGGTGGCGAGATCACGTTCGGGATCGAGGCCGAGACCACCGGTGGCTGGTGCCTGCCCCAGGCGCAACTGGCGGCAGGGGGCATCCAGGTCGCCACCGCGGTCTACGACACGCTCACGGTCGTCGACGCCAAGGGTGACTACGTGCCCTACCTGGCCAAGACCATCACGCCCAACGCAACCAACGAGGAATGGACGATCACCCTGCGCGACGGCGTGACGTTCCACGACGGGACCCCGCTCGACGCGGCCGCGGTGAAGCTCAACATGGACTCGTGGCGCGGCGTCAACCCACGACTGCCCGCGCGGCTGCTGCCCTTCGTGTTCACCAACATCGCCGACGTGCGGGTGGTGGACCCGCTCACCCTGGTCGTGACGACGAAGACACCGTGGCCGGCGTTCCCGGCCACGCTCGCCGGTGGCGGCCGCTACGGCATCGCCGCGCCGGCGCAGCTCAACGCTCCCGAGACCTGCGCATCGAACCTGATCGGGACGGGTCCGTTCACGTTCCAGGAGTGGCGCGTCGGCGAACAGCTCGTGGTGGTGCGCAACCCCAACTACTGGCAGAAGGGCTACCCGCTCCTCGACCAGATCACCTTCCGTCCCGTCGGCGACGCCAGTGCCCGCCTCAACCAGTTCGAGGGGGGCTCGCTGGACGTGATGCAGACCACGAGCATCGACAACATCGTGGCCCTACGCGACCTGGCCAAGGACGGCAAGGCCACGGTCGTCGAGTCCGACAAGGGCGCCGGCGTCTCGTACCTCCTGCTCAACGCGGGGAAGGCGCCCTTCGACGACATCCTCGCCCGGCGGGCCATGCAACTGTCGCGCAACACCAAGGAGATCAACCAGATCCGCAACCGGGGGATCCCGACGCTCGCGGACGGGCCGTTCAGCCCCGGTGTCCCCGGACACCTCCGCAAGTCCGGCACGCCGAAGCGCAACGTCGCCGAGGCCAAGCGCCTGGTCGCGCAGTACGAGGCCAAGCACGGGGAGCCACCGAACTTCGAGTACGACGCGGTCAACACGCCCGACAACGTCGCGGTGGCCGAGCTGGTCAAGGAGCAGGCAGCCAAGGTCGGCATCACGGTCACCATCCGCACCGTGGACCAGGCGTCGCTCATCAACGACGCCATCGCCGGCAACTACCAGGCCATGGGCTTCCGGAACCACGAGGGCTTCGAGCCCGACACCCAGTTGGTGTGGTGGCACACCGGGTCGCCGTTGAACTTCGGGCGCATCCAGGACCCCGAGCTGGACCGGCTGCTCGACACCGCCCGCTCCGAGCCCGACCCGGCGAAGCGGACCGCGCTCTACGAGGACCTCAGCCGGCGGTTCGCCGACCAGGCATGGAACCTCTGGTCGTGGTACACGCTGTGGCAGGTGGCGGCGAAGCCCGACGTTCGGGGCCTGTCCGGCCCGAAGCTCCCCGACGGCGGCAAGCCCGCGCCGTTGATCGCCGGGGTCGTCCCGGTGCTCGGGATCTGGCTCGCCGGGCGCTGACCGTGCGGCGTCGCCGGGGCTCGGCTCAGTGGCAGGTGCCGCTGCCGCTGTCGAGCACCGATCCGCCCTCGGCCACGTACTGCCACGAGTAGCCCGAAGCACCGAGCGCGAGCTTGAGGTAGCCGAAGGTCACCAGCCGGACGGCGCTGTTGGCCTTCACCGTGCCGAAGGAGTACAGGCTGCGACCGCCGCCGCCCACCACGAATTCGCGGATGCCGTTGGCATCCGCGACCGCACCCGGCGTCTGCGGGGCGAACGCCTCGTAGTCGTGGTCGTGCCCACCGAGGACGATCTCGGCGCCGTCCTGGGCCAACGCGTCCCAGAACGGCGCGGTGCCGGCGTTGTTCCCGTGCAGGCCCGACGAGAAGCGGGGATGGTGCCAGTACGCGATCGTGCACGGGCGCGTCGACGCCGCGAGGTCGGCACGGAGCCACTGCTCCTGGGTGCTACCCGCGCTGCACGCCACTGCGCTGCAGTTCGAGTTGAGCGCCACGATGTGCCACTTGGAGCCGACGTCGAAGCTGTAGTAGCCCTTGGTCGGGTCCCCGGCGATCGACCCGAAGTAGCCGTAGTACCCGGTCGCACCGGCGGTGTTGTACTCGTGGTTGCCGGGCACGGGCTTGGTCTTCGCCTTCATCCGGCCGTACGAGGGGTCATAGGACTGCTGGAAGCCGGTGAGCTCGCCGTTCTCGTACTGCAGGTCACCGAGGGCCAGGAGCCAGGTCACCGACGGATCCGCGAGGAGCTGGTCGGAGATCGCGCCCTGGCGGCACTGCGTGCTCGTGACGCTGGAGCCGGGGGCGCACGCCATGTCCCCCACTGCGGCGATCGTGATGTCGCTCGGCGGCGCCGTCGTCGTGGTCGTGCTGGTCGACGTGGTGGAGGTGGACGCGGTCGTGGAGGTGGAGGTGGTCACGGCGGCGGTGACGAGCAACTGGGCTGCGGTCGCCCCGGTCTCACGACTGTCGTAGATCGCGGCGTCGGTGTCGGTGGACGTGAGCGCGAAGGTGACCAGTGACCCCGTGCGGGCCGCGACGAAGTCGGTGACGTCGACCTCGGTCCAGGCGTTGCGGGTGACCGCGCCGAGCGTGGCGATGGTCGCCCCGTCGATGGTGGGCCGGTTGCCCCAGACCGTGTTGGCCTCGTTCCACCCCGTGTTCGACGAGCTGGCGAGCGTACCCCCCGAGGGGCTGGCCCCGGCGACGACGTCGTCGACGTGCAGGCGCAGCGTCGCCGTGGTGACCCCGCTGGGGATCGAGCGGAGGTCGAACCGCCAGAAGCCCTGGGTGACCGGCGACGCGCCGACGGCGAGCTGCGCGCTGCGGCCGTACTTGGTCTTGGGGGCCGACTGGTTCACCGACACGTCGGCCGCCGGGGTGAGCGTGGTCGTCGCGGCCCCCACTCGCTCGCCGCCGCCGCCCACGGCCACGAGCACCGTCACGACGAGCGCAATGACGAGGAGCCCGCCCACGACACGCTCGGCCCGCCCGGTTCCCCCACTGGTTCTGCCCATGGGCCCATCCTGCCCGCCCCGACGCCTCCCACTGCGGGTGCCGTGCCCGGGGTCACACGCCGCGCGTTCCGGACAGCGTTCAGCCGCGGGGGCGCAGACGCGCTCGGGACCTCGAAGCGGGGACGGGGACGAGACGTCCCCGCCGAGGCCTCAGGGGCGACCCTTGCCCTGGGTCGTCCCCGAGGAGGTGTCGCTCGTCTGCGAGCCGTTCGCCGCGCGCGCCGCGTCCGACACGGCCTCGCCCTTGCCGGGGCCGTTGACGCCGGCCAACGAGGGGTCGAGCAGCGCTCCGAGCACCGCAGCAGCCACCGGGTTCTTGACGTTGCCCGCAGCGTTCTCGAGGCCCGTGGCGTCTTCGCTGACCGTGGCGTCCTTCTCGGCGGTGTCGGATTCGGTCGCCTCGTCGGAGGTGTCGGAGTCGGGTGCGTCCTTGACCCGCGGGGAAGAGCTCTCGCCCCCTCCGTCCACGCCGGGCAGCGCCCCGGCCACCCCGAGCCCACCGAGCGCGAGCACCGCTGCGGCCACCGACGCGGCCACCACCCTGCCACGCCGCCCCCGCCGTTCCCGAAGGCGTCGTTCCCGTCGGTTGGGTTCCGGTCGGTCGAGTTCCATGGAGACTCCTGTCGGTACCCGAGGCCTGGACACCCAAACCCCTGGACAAACCCCTGGACAAACCCCTGGACGCTCAGATCTGTTGCATCCGAACGTCGAGAGACCCGAAAGGCTAACACGCAGCCCCGGGCGGCTCGGGGACCGGTCGGGAGCCTCGTGGTCCCCGCTTCCCGGGGCGGGCGCCCGGGGCCCCGGTCAGGCAGGGGCACCACCGGTCGCCGCGGGAGGGACCGCAGGGAGCGGGGGCACCCCGAAGTGGGCCCGGACCTCCTCGAGTGGCCACTCGACCATCGCGAAGTGGTCGGCGGCGCCGAAGTCGCCGGTGCAGGCGATGCCGCGGGCCATGGCCTGGGCGAACATGTCGGCCACCCCCGGGCGGGCCAGCGTCTCCGACTTCGGCGCGATATCGCCGAGCTGGATAACCCCGGCCTCGTGGATCGCGAGGTTGGTGAGGCACAGGATCCACGACGCCTCGGAGTCGCTCATCCCCATCTGGAACGCGCCGAGCGACACCTCCCCCGCAGCCACCGGCGGGTACCCCGCGATGACGTGGTTCATGTCGTGGGCGACGAAGACGTAGTTGATCTCGCTGGCCGAGGCTCCGGGCACGCTGAGGCCGTGGTCGGCGTAGAACTGGGTGAGGGCGTGGCCGAGCGTGCCCTCCGGGAGGCGGGCGAAGGAGAGGATCCGCTCGACGAGCTCCGGGTCGGTGAGATCGTCGCGCAGGGTCCGCGTCCGCAGTTGGGGCTCCTCCTGCACCGTACGCAGGTTGACCTCGAAGCGGTCGTGGTCGGCGCGCGCCGCCTCCACCCCCTGGGCCACGAGGTCCCGGCAGAACTCGAGGCCGATGCCGTCGAGCGCGAGCGCCGACGCGTACTCGCGCACCCGGGCGTCCTGCGCGGCGGTGAGGGGGTGCCGGCAGAGCTCGAGCAGGACGAGCAGGTAGTGAAAACGGCGCACGGCGTCGGTGCCGCCGATGGCTGCCGCCACCTCGGCCGGGCCGAGCGGCGTGACGGTGGCGAGGTCGAGGTCGGGCCGGGCCCACACGTGGGTGGCGAGGGCCGCGAGGATGCGCGCCTGCTCGTCGGTGGGGCCCCCGTCGACGTCGACCGCGCCGAGCAGACCACCCACGACCGACTCCACCTGGTCGGGTCGCACGAGGCGCGTCACGGCATGTCCATCTGGCCGTCGAAGTGGCCCTCGAACCACGCGTCCACTTCGAGGTCGGCGCAGTCGCAGCACACGTCTCCCGCGTGCGGGCACTCCTGGTCCCGCAGGGCACCGCACCGCGCGCAGCCGCTCACCACCCCATTCTCGCGTCCACGCCGCGGGAGTCGGTCATCGGCGTACCGCACCCCGGTGGCGGCGCCGGCCGAGGCGTCGGGGCTCACGCGGAGAGGCTCACGTTCGGGAGGTAGGGCTCCCACGCCGGGTCGGGCGACCCGACCGTGGCGACGAGCCACAGGCTCGCGTGTGGGGCACGCGGCGGGCGCCGGAGGCGGAATCCCGCCTCGGCGGGAAGCCGGTCCTCCTTGCGCGAGTTGCAGGACCGGCACGACGCGACGACGTTCTCCCAGGCGTGCGCACCACCACGCGAGCGGGGGACCACGTGGTCGATGTTCTCGGCCGCACGGTTGCAGTACTGGCACCGGTGCCCGTCACGGGCGAACACCGCGCGTCGTGACAGGGGGACCCGGTTCCGGTGGGGCACGCGCACGAAGTGCGTGAGTCGGATCACCGACGGGACGGGGAACGCGACCCGCTCGGAGTGCAGCGCCCCGCCGTCGCGGGCCACCACCTCGGCCTTGTCCTTGAGTACCAGGACCACGGCCCGCCGGATCGACACGACGCAGAGCGGCTCGAAGCTGGCGTTCAGCAGCAGCGTTCGTCCCAACCCCGGTCCTTCCGCGTCCCTCCGCGTCGCCCGAAGTCTACCGACGGGCCGCTCGGGCCCGGCGACGGGTGTCGGTCTCCTGGGCCCGGCACAACTCGAGGTACGTGAGGAGGTCGGCGGGCCGGGGTCGCTGCGTCGGCGAGCCGTACTGGGCCTCCATCCGGAAGCGCAGGTACCCGGGATCGGGCGCCGGGAGGAACGGGGCCCGGCGCCACCACCCGGACCGGGCCAGCCGGCGGCTCTGGCGCAGTGCGGTCGTCCACAGCGCGGGGCGCAGCACGACGGCCCACACTGCCCGTCCCGAGAGTGCCGTCATCACCCTCACGCTACGCCGCCGGGCGCAGGGTCCGACGCGACCCCCGCTGGTACCGTGCCCGGACCGTCGGCTCCAGGAGGGTTCCGTGGTGCAATCGGCCGCCGCGCCCCGCCGCGACGGGGTCGCACCGCTCTTCGCAGCGCTGCTGCACAACGTCGAGCGCGTGATCCAGGGCAAGCAGGACCAGGTCCGGCTCGCCCTGCTGTGCCTGCTGGCCGAGGGGCACCTGCTCATCGAGGACGTCCCCGGCGTGGGCAAGACCTCGCTGGCGAAGGCGCTCTCCCGCTCCATCTCGGGGACCTGGCACCGGATCCAGTTCACCCCCGACCTCCTGCCCTCGGACGTGCTCGGCGTGTCGATCTGGAACCGCCAGAGCGCGACCTTCGAGTTCCGCCCCGGCGGCGTGTTCGCCAACGTGGTGCTGGCCGACGAGATCAACCGCGCGTCCCCGAAGACGCAGTCGGCGCTGCTCGAAGCCATGGAGGAGCGCCAGGTGACGGTGGACGCCCGCTCGTACGCGCTTCCCCGGCCGTTCGTGGTGATCGCGACCCAGAACCCGATCGAGCTCGAGGGCACGTACCCACTTCCCGAGGCGCAGCTCGACCGGTTCCTGATGCGGATCCCGATGGGGTACCCGGACCGTCGGGCCGAGATCGCGATCCTCGAGACCATGGGAGCCGGCCAGCGCCGTGCCGAGGACCTCGAGCCGGTCGCGACCCCCGAACAGGTCGCCGCAGCCACGGCCGCGATCGCGCAGGTGCACGTCGCCCCGGCGCTGGCCGAGTACATCGTCGACCTCGTTGCGGCAACCCGCCAGCGGACCGACCTCCTGCTCGGCGTGAGCCCACGCGGCGCGCTGGCCCTGCAGCGGGCGTCGCGCGCGCTCGCGGCCAGCGAAGGCCGGGAGTTCGCCGTCCCCGACGACGTGCGCTGGCTCGCGCCTGCGGTGCTCGAGCACCGCCTGATTCTCAGCCCCGACGCCGAGCTGCACGGCGTGACCCAGAGCGACGTCGTGCACGACGTGCTCGCCCGCGTCCCCGTGCCGCGGGCCGGCGGGTGAAGCGACGCCCCGTCACGCTCACCCGCCGCGGCTGGACCGTCGCCGGAGCCGCGGTCGGACTGCTCGTCGGCGGGCGGCTCCTCGGGGCCGACGAGCTCACCGTGCTCGGCCTCGCGGCGATCGCCCTGATCATGCTGTGCGGGGCGTGGGTTGCCGCCACGCGGCCCGCGCTCACGGTTGCCCGGCGCGTCACCCCGGCGCGGCTCCACGTCGGCGACGCCGGCCGCGTCGACCTCGCGGTGACTGCGACCCGGGCGACACCACTCGTGGACCTGACCGACGTCGCCGAGCACCTCCACGCCCATTTCCTCCTCCCGCCCCTGCGCCCGGGGTCCCACGCGCACCCGGCCTACGTCCTCCCGACCGATCGGCGCGGCCCGTTCGTCCTCGGGCCGGCCACTGCGGCCCGCGCCGATCCGCTCGGCCTCACCCTGCGCCGCACGCGGGTGGCACCGACCCATACCGTGCTGGTGCGACCACGGGTCTTCCCCATCGCCCCCCCCGGGTCCGGCGCGGGCCATCTCCGCCGCGCCGACGACACCGAGTCCCCCGGTGCCGCCGCGCACGAGGCGGCCGGTGAGTTCTTGGCCGTTCGGCCCTACGAGGTGGGCGACGACCCGCGCCGCGTGCACTGGCGCACGAGCGCCCGCACCGACGAGCTCAT
>JBJSXO010000219.1:0-7330 GCA_046086425.1 Actinomycetota bacterium
GGGCAAGCGCACCGGCACCGCGCTGCCGGCCTGCCCGCTGATGCACGGCACCGGCTTGTTCGTCGCACTCTCGACCCTGGCGGGAGGCGGCACCGTCGTGCTGATCGCCGAGACCGGCCTCGACCCCGATCTCGTCTGGTCGGAGGTCGAGCGCAACCGGGTGTCGGTGCTCACCATCGTCGGCGACGTGTTCGCGCGACCGCTCCTCGCTGCGCTCGAGGCCGAGCCCGAGCGCTGGGACCTCACGTCACTACGGGCGATCACGTCGTCGGGGGTGACCTTCTCCCCGGACGCCAAGACCGGGCTCATGCGCCATCTCCCCGGAGTCACCGTCATCGACGCACTCGGGTCGTCGGAGGGGATCATGACCCGGTCCGAGGCCCGCAGTGGCGACGACGTGAAGCCGGCGCGCTTCGCCGTCAACGAGCGCGTCGCCGTGCTCGACGAGCACACCGGTGCGCCAGTGGCGCCCGGGGGCGGGCAGATCGGCCTGGTCGGCGTCACCGGGCCGATCCCCCTCGGCTACTGGGGCGACGAGGAGAAGTCGCGGGCCACCTTCCGCGAGTACGGCGGGCGCCGGTGGTCGATCCCCGGCGACTACGCCACCGTGGAGGCCGACGGGAGCATCACGCTGCTGGGGCGGGGCAACGCCTGCATCAACACCGGCGGCGAGAAGGTGTACCCGGAGGAGGTCGAGGTCGTGCTGCGTGACCACCCCGCCGTGCACGACTGTGTGGTGGTCGGGGTCGCCGACTCCCGCTTCGGTGAGATGGTCGTCGGGGTGGTGGCCCCCGAGCCGGGGACCACGATCGACGAGGAGGCACTCGACGCCTTCGCCCGCGCGCGCCTCGCCGGGTACAAGCGCCCCCGCCGGTACGTGGTCGTCGCCGACCTCGGCCGTAGTGCCGCCGGGAAGGCCAACCTCCGTTACCTTCGCGAACTCGCAACCGAGCGTCTGGAGGGGAGCCCATGAGCGCCTACGAGGAAATCGATCCCGGGGCGGCCCACGCCCTCGTCGACGGCGGAGCCTTCCTCCTCGACGTGCGCAACGACGACGAGTGGGAGGTCGGGCACGCACCGGCGGCGACGCTGGTCCCCCTCGGCCAGCTGTCCGAGCGCCACACCGAGCTGCCCGCCGACCGCCGCATCGTGGTGGTCTGCCGGTCGGGGGGTCGCTCGGGCCAGGCCACCGAGGCGCTCGTCGCCGCGGGCTACGACGCCGTGAACCTCGCCGGCGGCATGCAGGCGTGGGCCGCCCTCGGGCTTCCCGTCGTCACCGACGCGGGCGGTCCCGGCGGCGTGGCCTGACCCGCTCGCGCCCGCCCCGTTCCCCGCACGGCCCGTGGTTACCCGGCGGTAACCTGCGGGGGTGACCCTCGACCGCGACCGATCGCTGCAGCGTCTCGCCGCCGAGGAGTTCGACGTCGTGGTCATCGGCGGCGGGATCACGGGGGCGGGATGCGCGCTCGACGCGGTGAGCCGCGGCCTGCGCACGGCCCTGGTCGAGCGCGACGACTTCGCCTCCGGGACGTCGTCGCAGTCCTCCAAGCTCGTCCACGGCGGCGTGCGCTATCTCGAGCAGAAGGAGTTCGGTCTGGTGCGCGAGGCCCTCGCCGAGCGCCAGATCGTCTTGCGCAACGCACCGCACCTCGTGCAGGTGCTGCCGTTCCTCATCCCCATCCTCACCAAGGACGGGCTCATCGACCGGCGCATCGCCCGCCTCCTCGGGGGGGTGCTGTGGATGTACGACCTCAGCGGAGGGGTACGCATCAAGCGGGTGCACCAGAGGGTGACGCGCGACGAGGCTCTGGCGCGCGTCCCGACCCTACGGACCGACGAGCTGGCGTCGGGCTACCTCTACTACGACGCGCGAGCCGACGACGCCCGGCTCACGCTCGCCGTCGTGCGCACCGCGGCGGACCTCGGCGCAGTGGTGGTGAACCACGCGCCGGTGGTGGAGATCACGAAGAGCCCGTCCGGGCGCGCCACCGGGATCCGGGTCACCGCCGACGGACGTGAGATCGAGGTGCGCGCCCGCGCCGTCGTGAACGCGGCCGGGGTCTGGGCCGACGAAGTCCGCACTCTCGACGAGGGTGACCGGCCGTCGACCATGCGTCCTGCCAAGGGCGTGCACATCACCGTGCCCTGGGCGCGGGTGCGCAACGAGATCGCGATGTTCGTGCCCAACCCGGCCGACGGCCGCCCGGTCTTCGTCGTGCCGTGGGGTGACGTCACCTACATCGGCACCACCGACGACGACTACGACGGCGATCTCGACGAGCCGCAGTGCACCGCCGACGACATCACGTACCTGCTCGACGTGGTGAACCGCGCCCTCGTGGACCCACTCACCGAGGCCGACGTGATCGGCACCTGGGCCGGTCTGCGGCCGCTGCTCGCCGCCGCGGACCAGGCGAAGACCGCCGACCTCTCGCGTCGGCACGGCATCCGCGTCTCGGGCACAGGCGTGGTCACCATCACCGGGGGCAAGCTCACCACCTACCGGGCCATGGCCTCCGACACCATCGACCAGGTCGAGCAGGTGATCGACGGACGGCATCGTCGCTGCCGGACGAAGCGACTGCCCCTCACCGGCGCGCGCGGCTACCGGGCCCCGGCACCCGACGCTGCGCCGCTCGACGCGCACCTGGCCGGGCGCTACGGCACCGAGGCCCCCGCGGTGCAGGCCCTGGTCGCCGCCGATCCGGCGCTCGGCGAGCCGCTGGTACCGGGCCTGCCGTATATCCGGGCCGAGGCCGTCTACGCGGTGCGCGCCGAGATGGCCGGCAGCCTCGCCGACGTGCTCGACCGGCGCACCCGCTGTCGGATGCTCGACCGCGCCGCCACCGTGGCGGCGGCGGAGTCCGTGGCCCGGCTGCTCGCTCCCGAGTGGGGTTGGGACGACGCCACGACCGCCGCCGCCGTCACCGCCTACCGCGCCGAGCTCGCGCGGGAACGCTCGGCGACCGAACCGTCGGTCCCGGCGACGCCGACGCACTGAGCCGCCGCCTCCGTCACGGCCCCACGCGCCGGGCGTCGGAGGTCCCGTGCCCGCCCGGTCCCGTCCGCACCGCCTCCGTGCGGCCGTCGCCGTGTCCCTCCTGCTCGCGGCGCCGACGATCGGACGGGCCGGCCCCGGCGCAGCGACGGCCGGCGTGACCTGCACCCAGGACTGGCGCCCCGCGTCGACGCCGGCGTACCTCGCACCCGACGGTACGCCGACGAGCCCGCCGGCCCCCCTCCCCCCGCCGCCTGCGCCCCAGTACCGCGCCCATCACGTGTTCTGCGGCGGGCACTACGTCAACACGGTCTGGCGCGCGCCCACCGACGGGCCGAACGAGGCCGCGATGGCCGCCTACTGCGTGGTCACCGGCGCGCGCTACCCGAGCGTCCACCCGGCGGCGAATCCCACCACGGGCCTCACCGGTCTCGCGAGCTGGTTCTGGGCCGTCCCCGACGCCTCCCCGGTGCACATGCTCCCGGGCAACGGGCCCGGGGTGGACATCGAACTGCGCATCGACACGGTTCGGTGGCGCTTCGGTGACGGGACGGTTGCGACCGTACGCGGGCTCGGCGTTCCCTATCCAGAGCCGTCACCCGTGACGCACGTCTTCGAGCAAACGGGCACGGTGCGCGTCGAGGCCCGGGTCGCGCTCATCGGGCGCCTGCGGGGTGAGGAGCTCGACGCCGAGTTCCCGGGTGCGCACACGGTGCTGCTGGCTCACACCGTCGTCCAGGTACGCAGCCTGCTCCACGCCGACTGACCGGACGCACGCGACGGCCCGGCTACTCCGCCGTGTGCGGTTCCAGATAGATCTGACGCGCGGTGGGGACCGCGGCACGTACCGCGTTCTCGATCTCCTCCAGCGCGTCGGTCAGCTCGACACCCGTGAGCGTCGGCGCAAGCTCGAGCTCGACGCCCACCAGGAGCTCCTGCGGGCCCATCTGCTGGGTCCGCACGTCCACCAGCGATACCACGCGCGCGTCGGCGAGTATCACCGCTTCCACGGCGCGCACGTCATCGGGCGTCGCCGCCTCCCCGATCAGGAGGCTGCGCATCTCGCTTGCGAGCACCATTGCGATGACCACGAGCAGCAGACCGATGGTGAGGCTTCCGAGCGCGTCGAAGCGCGCCTCGCCCGTCACCTTCGCGAGCACCACGCCACAGAGCGCGATCACGAGACCGATGAGAGCGCCGACATCCTCGAGCAGCACCACCGGGAGCTCGGCGCTCTTGGACCGCCGGACGAACACGAACCACGACGCGCCGGGCTCCTTGACCGCGCGGGCCTCCCGTGCGGCGGTGCGCAACGACAGGCCCTCCGCCACGAGCGCGACCACCAGGATCGCCACCGCGATCCCGAGATCGGTGGGCTCGTGCGGGTGGCGCAGCTTGTCGATCCCCTCGAAGAGCGCGAACAAGCCACCGGCGGTGAAGAGCACCACGGACACGACGAAGGCCCAGAAGTAGCGCTCCCGGGCGTACCCGAACGGGTGGGAGTCCGACGGTGCCCGCCGGGCCCGGGCGTCCCCGAGCAGCAGGAGCGCCTGGTTCGCGGTGTCGGCCACGGAGTGGATGCCCTCGGCGAGGAGAGAGGCGGCACCGGTGACGGCGAATCCGGCGAACTTCGCCGCCGCGATGCCGAGGTTGGCCGCGCCGGCGGCGAGCACCGCCCGTCGTTCCCCCCCGTGTGCCACCAGTCGCTCCCCGTTCCAATAACGTGCCTGCCGTGGCCGAATCTACGCGCCGTGCCCCCGCCGGACGTCCGGCCCCCGTTCGCATCGACGACTACCGGGACCCCCGGTTCTCGCCGGAGGTGCGGGCCATGATCGAAGCGATCGAGCCCCTCGCCGTCGGCCTCGAGCTGACGCCGGCAGCCCTCATGGACCAGGCGCGCGCCGAGTCGGGGCTCGACGACTTCGGGCCGACCGACTTCGTGGAGCGGCTCGACGTGTACTGCACGGCACTGCGCGAGGAGGCCGGCCTGTCGGCGCTCGGCTGGTTCAACAACCACAGCCAACTGGTGAAGACGCTGAGGAACCGGCTCCAGATCGAGGCTCTTGTCGCCCGGGTGCCCGAGATCCTCGACCTCGAGATCGCCGCACCCGTGATCATCTGCGGGCTCCCCCGCACCGGCACGACCCACCTCCACAACTTGATCTCGGCCGATCCGGCGATGCGGTCGCTGCCGTACTGGGAGTCGCTCGAGCCGGTGCCCGCAGACTCCGAGCAGGTCGCGCCCGGAGAACCCGACCCCCGCATCGAGCGTTGCCAGATGGGCCTCGACTTCATGCACGCGGCGATGCCGCACTTCGACCGCATGCACGAGATGACGGTCGACCACGTCCACGAGGAGATCCAGCTCCTCATGATCGACCTCTCGACCATGCTCATGGAGACCAGCGTGCTGGTGCCGTCGTGGGCTGCGTACTACGCCGAGCACGACCAGACGTCGTCGTACCGATACATGAGGAAGGTGCTGCAGTGCTGCCAGCACCTCCGTGGGGGTGAGCGCTGGGTGCTGAAGTCTCCCCAGCACCTCGAGCAGTTCCCCGTCCTGGTCGACGTGTTCCCCGACGCCACGTTCGTCGTGACCCACCGTGACCCGGTCGCGGTGACTGCGTCGATGACCACCATGGTCAACTACGGGGCGCGCATGAGCGTGGCCCATCCCGACCCGTCGACCTACGGCGCGTACTGGGGCGCGCGCCTCGAGCGCATGCTGCACGCGTGCACCCGCGACCGTGACACGCTCCCCGAGGACCGGTCCCTCGACGTGCGGTTCGACGAGTTCATGGCCGACGAGTTCGCCATGGTCGAGCGCATCTACGACCTCGCCGGGCAGCCCACGACCGAGGCCGGGCGGGCCGCCATGGACCGGTTCGTGGCCGAGCACCCCCGCGGCCGCCACGGCACCGTCGATTACGACATCACCCAGTTCGGCCTCGACCCCGCCGAGCGCCGCGCCGCACTGCGCTTCTACTCCGACCGCTTCGCCGTCCCCGACGAGCCCTGACCCCGACGATGCGTATCTCACCGTCGGTTTCGCCGTAGACGACGGTCAGATACGCATCAACGGGGGGTGCCCCACCAGTGGTCGCGCACGGCGGCGGCCTGCACCGGGATGCGGTCGCGTCCGACGAGGAGCTCGCCGAACACCACTCCGGCCTGGGCGTAGCCGGCTCCGTCGGCGAGCGGCTCGGGCGGGCCCCGCAACTCCCACTCCAGGTCGAACCCGACCGGGATCCGCTCGCCCACCAGGTCGTCCCAGGAGCCCGCCGTCATCTCGGCCCCTACCGGCTCGTCCAGCCGGAGCCCGAACGCCTCGAGCCCGAGTGACCAGTGCTCGAACGGCGTCTCGCAGAGCAACGACGCCCACAGGCCATCCGCGCGAACGTCGAGACCCGCCTCCCGCCGCGGCACCGGCACGGCCTCGTCGGCCACCACGACCCGCCCGGAGGCCAGTGAGAAGTCGGCGACGAAGCCGGCCCGGCCGTGGGCGACGTCGAGGGTCAGGCGGATCCGACCCGGCGGGCTCCCCGCCGGGGCCTCGAACCCCCAGCTCTCGACCCCCACGTCGTGACGGCGCTCGTCGGCGGCGGTCCACTGCACCCGATGCACCCCATGAGGCTATTGCCCGCACCGACGCTCGTAGTCTGTGACCATGCTCATCGGAAACGTGGAAGACATCGAGCTCGACGGGTGCGCCGTCCGCCTCCACCAGTGGCAGCCGCCGGGCAGCACGAGCCCGCGGGACGACCGCCCGCCGATCCTGCTCGTGCACGGCCTCGGCGCGAACACGATGTCGTGGATGACGGTGGGGCGCGACCTCGCCGAGCGCCACGGCACGAGCGTGGTGGCGCTCGACCTCGTGGGCTTCGGCTACACCCGCGCCGTCGGCACCCCGGCCACCGTGAGCCGTAACGCCGACCTGGTGGTCGCCGCCCTTGAACGGCTCGGGCCGTCGGTGGTGGCCGGCAACTCCATGGGGGGCGCGATCACCGTGAAGGTGGCCGCCCGCCGGCCCGACCTGGTCGAGGCCATGGTGCTCGTGAACCCGGCGGTTCGGGCGTCGGGCCTGCGGAGCCCGCAGATGCGCGCCGGGATGTTCATGGCACCCATGCTCTTCCCCCGGGTCGGGGAGCGGGTCGTCAGCGCCCGGGCCGAGCAGCTCGGACCCGAGGGGCTCGTCGACAGCACGCTCGAGGTGGTGCTCGAGCGGCTCGACGCGCTCGACACCTCGGTGCGCGACACCTTCGTCGCCATCGCTCGCGACCGGATGGCGTTCCCCGAGGCCGCCCGGGCCTACGCCGACGCAGCGAGCTCGCT
>JBJSXO010000220.1:0-7146 GCA_046086425.1 Actinomycetota bacterium
CCACCGGCCCGTCGGCCGCCGCCGGTCCCCACCGGCCCGAGGGCGACACCTCGCACGTGGACGTCGCCGACCGCTTCGGCAACCTCGTGTCCGCCACCCCCAGCGGAGGCTGGCTGCACAGCTCGCCGACCATCCCCGACCTCGGGTTCTGCCTCACCAACCGGGGGCAGATGTTCTGGCTCGAGCCCGGCCTGGCCAGCTCCCTGGCGCCCGGCACCCGCCCCCGGACCACCCTGAGCCCGACGCTGGTGCTGCGCGACGGGGAGCCGTGGCTCGCCTGCGGGACCCCCGGCGGCGACCAGCAGGACCAGTGGGGCCTCGGCTTCTTCCTGTCCGTGGTCCTCGGCGGCCTCGACCTCCAGGCCGCCATCGACGCCCCGGCGTACCAGTCCGAGCACTTCCCCAGCTCGTTCCACCCCCGGGGGGCGAACCCCAACCGCCTGTACCTCGAGTCGCGTGTCCCCGCCACCACCCGAGAGGATCTGGACCGCCGGGGCCACGAGGTGCTCGAGGCCGGTGCGTGGACCCTCGGGCGGCTCAGCGCAGTGTCCCGCGAGCCCGACGGCACGCTGCGGGCCGCGGCCGACGGCCGGCGCGCGACCGGCGCGGCGGCCGGGCGCTGACCCGCCGGCGCTCGGAAGGGGTCCGAGGGCCCTACCCTCGCCGCCGGTCGCCCGGTAGACCTGCCTCACCGTCGGCGAGCGCCCGCTCGCCCCTGCACTTCCCTTCCCCCTCAGGACCCCCTTCAGGACCGATGCGGATCCTCGTTCGCCTGCTGCTCGTGCTGGTTGCGGTCGCGGCGCTCGTGGGCGGCGCGTCTCTCGTCCTGCGCGACGGCTCGCAATCCGACCGGGGTGTCTCGGTGCGCCCGCCGTCACAGACGCCTCCGTCGAGTCCGGTACCCGCACCGACCACGACCACCGTCGAGCCCGGGTTCTCCCTCCCGCTCGCGCCCCGTCCGACCCGCATTGCGTGGGCCGGGGACTCCGTTGCGTTCACCCTGGCACGCGCGTTCGCCGCCGAGGCCAACGCGCGCGGAGTCGAGGTGGTGGACCGATCGACGCCCGGCTGCGGCATGATCCGCGGGCTGGCCGCCGACGACGACTTCACACCCTTCGGGTTCGTCAGCGCCTGCGACCCCGGCATCCCGACCGCGCAGACCGTCACCGCCGGCACCGGCGCCGATGTGGTCACCTGGTTGAGCTCCTGGGAGACCTCCAACCGCCTGGTCGACGGCGGCCGCTTCGTGTTCGGGACCCCGGAGGCCGACGCGAAGATCCTGGCCCTCGTCGACGAGTCGGTCGGCCGCCTCACCAGCCGGGGCGCACGCGTGGTCTTCATCCTCAACCCGCCACTCACCAGCGGCCGGATCCGGCCCACGGTCGATCCCCAGGACGTCGTCGACATGCACCACCTCGGTGACCTCCTGCGCCGGTACGCCGCGGAGCACCCCGACCGCACCGCGGTGCTCGACCTCGAGCCGTTCGTGTGCCCCACGGGACCGCCGTGCCCGACCGAGGTCGACGGGGTGACGCTGCGGCCCGACGACGGCGGCCACTTCTCGTCGGCCGGCGCGGCCTCCATCGCCCCCCAGCTCGCCGAGGCGCTCCTGGGCCCCGCCTGAGCGGGGCCGGGCACGACGCCGGGTCAGGCCTGCGCGGCGACGACCTTGGCCACGAGATCGAGGAGGGTGCGGCGCTCCGGCTCTCCGAGCGGCTCGAGCACGAGTGCCTCCGCCTCGGCGGCGATGGCGTCGTAACGCTCCCGGGTCCGGCGGCCGGCGTCGGTGAGGGTGAGCTGGTACCGGCGGCGGTCGGTGGGGTCACGACGGCGCTCGACCCACCCCTCCCGCTCGGCGAGGTCCACGATCTCGACCATGTCCGACGGGTGCACCCCGAGCACGTCGCTCACCTCGCGCTGGGAGATCGGGCCCCGCTGGCCGACCACGTTCAGCACGCCGTAGGTGTGCGGCTTGGCTCCGCTGGCCTGCACCCAGGCCTGGTGGGCGAGCAGCTCGGCGAAGGTGCGCCGGAACAGGCCCACGAGACGCAGCATGGCCGTGAGGTTGTCGTGGGTGACCGCCTCGTGACGGTCCGTCCCGGCCGCAGTGCGCCCGACCATTAGACCAGCGTACCGTATGCGCTCTCTATCGTTCGATATCTGTACGATTAGCCGACCGTACGGTAATCCGAGCCCGATCCCCGAGCCCGACCCCCGACCCCGACCCCCGACCCCGACCCCGGACCCCGCCCATGCTGATCCGCCTCCTGCGCGAGTTCCTCCGCCCGTACCGGGGCCAACTGGTCGTGGTCTTCGGGCTGACCTGTGTGCAGGTGACCTGCCAGCTCTTCCTCCCGACGCTCAACGCCGACATCATCGACAACGGCGTGCTCACCGGCGACACGGCGTACATCTGGCGGGTCGGTGGCGTGATGCTGCTGGTCACGCTGGTGCAGGTCCTGTTCGCGATCATTGCGGTGTACTTCGGCGCCCGGGTCGCCATGGCGTTCGGTCGCGACGTGCGCCAGGCGCTGTTCCACCGGGTGACCGGGTTCTCGGCTCAGGACGTCGCCCGCTTCGGAGCGCCGTCGCTCATCACCCGCATCACCAACGACGTGAGCCAGGTGCAGATCCTCGTGCTCATGTCGTGCACCCTGCTGCTCGCGGCTCCGGTGACCATCGTCGGGGGTGTCGTGATGGCCGTGCGCGAAGACGGGCCGCTCACCCTGATCCTGCTCGTCGCCATCCCGGTGCTGCTGTTCGCGATCGGCTCGATCATCGTGCGCATGATCCCGCAGTTCCAGGTCATGCAGGTGCGCATCGACCGGATGAACGAGATCCTGCGTGAGCAGATCTCGGGAATGCGCGTCGTGCGCGCGTTCGTCCGCGAGCCCGAGGAGAGCGCGCGCTTCGGCGTCGCAAACGACGACCTGACCGAGACGTCGCTGATCACCGGCCAGCTGCAGGCATTCATGTTCCCGACGGTCATGCTGATCGTCAACGCGTCGAGTGTCGCCGCGGTGTGGTTCGGCGCCGCCCGCATCAGCGCCGGCGATATGCAGGTCGGCGCGTTGGTCGCGTTCATCAGCTACCTGATCCTGATCCTCATGTCGGTGATGATGGCGACCTGGGTCGCCTTCCTCACGCCCCGGGCCGCCGTGAGCTCGGAGCGCATCGACGAGGTCCTGTCGACCGAGTCCGCAATCCGGCTCGCCGAGCACCCGGTGCCGGTACTGACCGGCAGCAGCTCGCTCGAGTTCCGCAACGTCGAGTTCAACTATCCCGGGGCCGAGCATCCCGTGCTGAGCGGCATCAGCTTCACGGCGCGCGCCGGCGAGACCACGGCCATCATCGGCAGCACCGGCGCCGGCAAGACGACACTCCTCAACCTCGTAGCCCGGATGTTCGACGTGACCGGCGGGCAGGTGCTGGTCAACGGCGTCGACGTGCGCGATGTGGACCCCGAAGTGCTCTGGGCTCACATCGGCCTCGTTCCCCAGAAGCCGTACCTGTTCTCCGGGACGGTGGGGACCAACCTCCGCCACGCCGACCCCGAAGCCACCGACGCGCTGTGCTGGTGGGCGCTGGGCGTGGCCCAGGCCGACGACTTCGTGGCGGCCATGCCCGGCCAGCTCGCCGCCCCCATCGCCCAGGGCGGCACCAACGTGTCCGGGGGCCAGCGCCAACGGCTCGCGATCGCGCGTGCCCTGGTGCGGCGCCCGGCCATCTACATGTTCGACGACTCCTTCTCGGCCCTCGACCTCGCCACCGACGCCCGCCTACGCGCCGCGCTCGCGCCGGTCACCGCCGACGCCGTGACCCTGATCGTCGCCCAGCGGGTCTCCACCATCAAGCACGCCGACCAGATCCTCGTGATCGAGGACGGCGTCACGGTCGGCCTGGGCACCCATCACGAGCTGCTCGAGTCCTGCCCTACCTACGCCGAGATCGTCGAGTCCCAGCTCACCCACGAGGAAGCCCAGTGAGCGCCGGCGGGAACGGCAACGAGCCCCGCACCGACGCCGTCGACGAGCTCTCCGACGACGAGCTGGTCCGCAGCGCGCGGCCCCAGTTCGGCAAGCTCACCGCAGCGGGGATGCCGTTGGACCGGTCCAAGGACTTCCGGACCTCCAGCGGCCGGCTCCTCGCGCGGCTGCGGCCCGAGATGCTCCGGGTGGTCTTCGTCCTCGCCTGCGGCGTCGCCAGCGCCGCCCTGCTCGTCATCGGGCCCCGAATCCCCGGTCGGGCCACCAACATCGTGGTCGCCGGGATCACGAGCGGACAGGGCATCGACTTCTCGTCGCTGCACCGGACGCTGCTCGTGGCCCTCGGGGTCTACATCGGCGGCACGCTGCTCGCCTTCCTCCAGAACCGCACTCTCGCCGGGGTGGTCCAGCGGGCCATGCGCCAACTCCGGGCCGACGTGGAGGAGAAGCTCCACCGGATGCCGTTGCGCCACGTCGACCGCCAGCCCCGCGGCGATCTGCTCAGTCGGGTGACCAACGACATCGACAACCTCGCCCAGAGCCTTCAGCAGTCGTTGAGCCAGATGCTGACTTCCACTCTGACCATCATCGGCGTGACCATCATGATGTTCACGATCTCGCCCGTGCTCGCGGTCATCGCCCTCGTGACGATCCCGCTCTCGCTGTTCACCCTCAAGCAGATCACCACACGGTCGAAGCGCAAGTTCATCGACCAGTGGCGCCACACGGGTCTCCTCAACGCCCAGATCGAGGAAGCCTTCACCGGTCACGCCCTGGTGAAGGTGTTCGGCCGCCAAGCCGACACCGAGGCCCGCTTCGACGACAAGAACGATGAGCTCTACGAGGCGAGCTATGCCGCGCAGTTCATCTCCGGCATCGTGCAGCCGGTGATGATGTTCTTCGGCAACCTCAACTATGTCGCCATTGCGCTCATCGGCGGGCTCCGGGTCTCCTCGGGACAGATGTCGATCGGCGACATCCAGGCCTTCATCCAGTACTCACGCCAGTTCACCCAACCACTCACGCAGCTGGCGTCGATGGTCAACATCATGCAGTCGGGCATCGCCTCGGCCGAGCGGGTCTTCGAGCTGCTCGACGCGCCCGAGGAGTCCGATGACGGCACGGCGCGGGTCGACGACATCGAGTTCCGCGGCCGGGTCGTGTTCGACCACGTCTCGTTCTCGTACGACCCGGCCAAGCCGCTCATCCATGACCTGTCCCTCGTCGCCGAACCGGGTGAGACCGTCGCCATCGTCGGCCCGACCGGGGCCGGCAAGACCACGCTCGTCAACCTCATCATGCGGTTCTACGAGGTCGACGCCGGGCGGATCACGCTCGACGGCATCGACATTTCCGACCTGGCCCGCCGGGACCTGCGCGCCAATATGGGGATGGTCCTCCAGGACACGTGGCTCTTCGGCGGGACCATCCGCGAGAACATCGGCTACGGCAATCCCGACGCAACGGAGGAGCAGATCCGGGAGGCGGCCCGCGCCACCTACGTCGACCGCTTCGTGCACTCGTTGCCCGACGGGTACGACACCCGCCTCGACGACGAGGGCGGCACGGTCAGCGCCGGCGAGAAGCAGTTGATCACGATCGCGCGGGCGTTCCTCGCCGACCCGACCATACTGATCCTCGACGAGGCCACCAGCTCGGTCGACACCCGGACCGAGGTGCTCATCAAACGGGCCATGGCCGCGCTGCGCACGAATCGCACGAGCTTCGTGATCGCGCACCGCCTGTCCACGATCCGTGACGCCCATACGATCCTCGTCATGGAGCATGGGCAGATCGTGGAGCAGGGCTCCCACCAGGACCTCATCGGCCGGGACGGCGCCTACGCGCGCCTCTACAACGCCCAGTTCGCAGCTCCGGCGGTCGAGGTGGCCTGACCGGCGCACCGTCGGCCTGTGTCATGCTGCGGTCGATTGCCAGGAAATCCACGGGAGGAGCAGCGATGCAGGCAGCCCACATGGACGACGGCACCCTCCATATCGCCGACGTCCCGGTCCCCCGGCCCGGACCCGACCAGGCGCTGGTGCGGCTCACCGCATCGGGCGTGTGCCACTCCGACCTGCACCTGGCCCGGGGCGACTGGATCGGAGTCCCGGCCCGCGGACCGCTCGGCCACGAGGGCATCGGCATCGTGGAGGCGCTCGGCCCCGGCGCGCAGCGCTTCGTCGCGGTCGGCGACCGCGTGATCCTCGGGCTCGGTGGCGCCGGCGGTGACTACTGGTGCGGCGCGTGCGAGTACTGCCTGGGCGGCGAGCCGCGGCTGTGCAACCAGTCCCAGGCGCTCATGGGCACATTCGCCGAGTACGTCGCCGCGTTCGCCCCCGGCCTCGTCACACTGCCCGAGACGATCGCCGACCACGAGGCTCCCCTTGCGTGCGGAGGCCTCACCGCGTACGGCGCAGTGAAGAAGCTGATCGACCACCACGTCATGCCGGGCCGCACCATCGCGATCATCGGCGCAGCGGGCGGACTCGGGCACTACGCAGTGCAGATCGCCCGTGCGTTCGGCTACCGGGTCGTAGGGATCGACGTCGGTGCCGAGCGCCTGGCGTTCGTGACCTCGCTCGGTGCCGCCGTTGCGCTCGAAGCCGACCAAGCGCTCGAGGTCGTGATGCGGGACTTCGGCGGGGTCGACGCCAGCCTCATCTTCTCGGCGCAGATGTCGGGCTTCCAACTCGGTTTCGACCTGCTCCGCAAGGGCGGTCTCTTCGTCGGTGTCGCCCTTCCCGCCACCAGCGAGGGGAACATCCAGATCAACCCGTTCGCGTTCTTCGCCAAGGGTGCGACGCTCGTCTACTCGGCTGTGGGGACGGTTGCGGACATGCGTGACCTCGTCGCGCTGGTCGCCGACGGCAAGGTGACCACCCACGTCGGGCGCGAAGGACCGCTGTCGGCGCTCGACTCGATCCTCGACGAACTCCAGGCCGGCGCCTACCTCGGCCGGGCCGTGCTCACCGATCTGCGCGGCTAGGCCTCGGCGGAGACCCCCGCCGCCCGCCGTCTCACCGGACCGGCGAGATCGGCACGTTGGTGTACCCGCGCACCGTCGTGGTGTGGATCCGTTGGATACCAGCCTCGTCGACTCCCCAGGCCGGGAATCGCGTGATGATCTCCTCGAGCGCGATCCGCCCTTCGAGCCGAG
>JBJSXO010000221.1:0-2181 GCA_046086425.1 Actinomycetota bacterium
CCCGTAGCTGACGATCAGGGTCTTGAGGGTGCCGTCCTCGTACGCGACGACGTCGTAATGCGCCCAGCGACCGACCAGGTCACGAGCGGCGGGGCGTGCCCCGGCAAAGAGCCGGTCGGTCGCGATCCATCCGGTACGCGCGGTGATCTTCCCGTCCGCCGTTCGCTCGAACAGCACCTGCTGCGGCGCGCACAGCGCGGGCAACCCGGGAACCTGGCGACCGTCGCAGGTGTAGGGGTGCCCCCAGAACGACCGGCGGCCTGCGGCGGCACGCGCCAGCGCCGCAAGCCGCGCCGACGTGACGTTTGCGCCACCGGCCTCCCGGGCCAGCGCGTAGAGGTTCATGAAGCCACGGAACCCGACCGTGCCAGCCCCACCCGCGGGTGCGGTGGCGTAACGATCCACGACGTCGGCGTACAGCGCAGCATCGGTGCTCGCGCCGTCGACCCGGCCCTCGGCGTTGAACACCACACCTCGCGCCGCAGGTCCGGCGGCCGCGACGATGTCGTCGGCCGCGCACGCACCCGTGAGGTAGAGCCGCGCCTCGAGCCGGGCCGCTCGCGCCGCTCGCATGACCGGCACGCACGCGCTCGTCGCTGCGAGCACCATCACCGCGTCGGCACCCCGATCCTCGGTGTCTCGCATCAGGGGCCCGAAGTCCGACGTGAGGATCGGGTACGGCACCACGTCGACCTGCAGACCCAGCGACCGGCCCACTGCGGCGCCGTAGTCGTTGGCCGCGACTGCGAACGAGTCCACCTCGGCGCCGTAGGCGAGAACGACCCGGCGTGCGCCGGCCCGGTCGGCGTCGGCCATGAACGCAGCGAGTGCACCGGGGTCACCACCCGAGAAGGCGAACGCAGCTGGGCTGCGCTGCTCGGCGAGGGTGGCCGGGATTCCGCCGATCAGCACCAGCCCGCGTTGCTCGACCACGGGGATGGAGGCGTTGCTCATCACGTCGACGCCGCCCACGAACGCGACCACGCCCTCGTCGGCGAGCCGCTCGGCACACGCCCGCGACTGCTGCGGATCGAACCGGGTGATGCACGGGACGATCTCGACGGGGCGGCCGTCCACGCCGCCGAGCTCGGCGTTGACCCACGCGGCCGCCGCCTGGATCGCGACGCGGACCTCGGGGTAGGAGCCGAGCGGCGTCTCCTCTTGGTTGATCAGGCCGATCTTGATCGCCGGTCGCGTCGGGTCGGCCGTCACCGCACTCCGGGGGAGCCGGCCGAGGAACCAGCGCTTCCCGTAGTAGGCCGACACCACTGCGTCGGCTGTCCGGGCCGGGCCGGCCTGGGCCGATGCCACCGGCTGAGCCGTCGCCGGCACGACGGTTCCCGCCAACACCGCGAACACCATCGCACCGGCCACGGTGAGCCGACCAACAGTCGGGACCACGCACCGCACGCCGGTTATCCGGTGGTGGCGCATGACCGCCCAACCTAGCCCTCGGGGCGCGGCCGGCCCCGTCGGGCGCCGAAGCCTGACCTAACGTTCACGCCGTGAGCGAGCCCGGCCCGACCGACCTCACTCCCATCACCGTCGCCGACGGCCACGCCCGCTTCGTCCCCGACCTCCCCGTGAGCGCCGCCGTCCGCGATCTCCACGAGAGTCGCTACGCGTGGGTGACGACGACGTTCGACCTCGCCGGCACGCGCGTGCTCGACCTCGGGTGCGGGTCCGGGTACGGGGCTCGGCACCTCGCGAGCGTGGCGTCGGAGGTCGTCGCCGCCGACGTCTCGGCCGCTGCGGTCGCTTACGCCGCCCACCGCTACCCCGCCGCCAACGTGCGCCCGGTGCTGCTCGATCCCGCCGATCCCCTCGGCGCCGCCCCCGGCATCGCGCCGGTCGACCTGGTGATGAGCGCCGAGGTGCTCGAGCACGTGCGCAACCCGTTCGCGCACGTCGCCGACATCGCCTCGGTCCTCGCCGAGGACGGCGTCGCCGTGGTCTGCACCCCGAACCGCTGGTTCCGCTACACGAGCAACCGCGGTGGGCTGCTCGACCCGTCGCACGTGATGGAGTTCACGCCCGACGCGCTCGTAGGGCTCCTGGCCGGGTGGTTCACCCGCGTGGAGCTGTGGTTCCAGGTGTGGCCACTTGCGAGCGCGACGCCGGCAACCCCACGGGGCCTGCCCCGCCGTGTGGCCCGGGGCGCCCGTCGGGTCGCGGGGGATC
>JBJSXO010000222.1:0-2304 GCA_046086425.1 Actinomycetota bacterium
CAAGGACGCATCGTGGTCGTTCGGTGGCTGGACGTGGACCGGCGGCGCGCCGTCGACGAACACGTGCTCTGGAGTCACGCATCCCTGCGCGTTCGCGATCGACGACAACCGCACGGTCACCGCGACCTTCCTCAAGCAGTACACGTTGACCGCCACGGTCGTCGGGAGCGGCAAGGTCGAGTTCGACGCCACGCCGCTCGCGGGGCCGACTCAGTGCGTGCACAGCGGCGCGGGGTCGATCACCTGTGCGCCCACCACGTACGACGAGACGACCAAGGTGAAGGTGACTCCGACCGCCGACTCGGGCTGGTCCTTCGGGGGGTGGTCGGGAGACTGCTCAGGCTCTGGCACCTGCGAGATCACGATCTCGGGTGGGATGGCCGTCACCGCGACGTTCAAGCAGCAGTTCGATCTCACGGTCACCGTGGTCGGCAGCGGGTCCGTCGCGCTCTCGCCGTCTCCGCTCTTCAGCGGCTCCAACTCCTGCAGTCACTCGGGGGCGGGTACCACCACGTGCACGGCCGTTTCCTACGACGACGGTGACTCGGTCCAGCTCACGGCCACCCCTGACGCCGGTGGCGACTGGTCCTTCACCGGTTGGACGGGCTCGGGTATCGGCGCCTGCGCGGGCACCACCACCAACCCGTGCACCTTCACTCTGCTCGGCAACACCACGGTCACCGCGACGTTCCTGAAGCAGCACGATCTCACGGTCACGGTCGAGGGCTCGGGCGCCGTCAACCTATCGCCAAGTCCGCTTGCCTCGGGAGCCAACGCCTGCAGCCGCACGGGCGCGGGCACCACCACCTGCGCCACCGTCGAGTACCTCGGCGGCACCTCTGTCACGCTCTCGGCCGCGCCCGCCTCGACCTGGCGCTTCGACAGCTGGAGCGGCGGTACCTGCTCGGGCACGACCAGCCCCTGCACCTTCACGATCGCCGGTGACGTCACCGTCACGGCGACCTTCATCAAGACCTTCGCGTTCTCGGTCGCCACCCAGCCGACCAACGGCACGATCTACACGTGGGACCCGACGGCGAGCGGCGGCGCAGGCGCCATCGTCCCGGGTATCGAGTGCGGGAGCGAGGGGTCCGACTGCTCGGAGCTCTTCGACACCGGGACCAACGCGTACCTGATCGCAGTGCCTGACGTCGGTTACGCGGCAAGCATCGCGAGTTGGGTGGACGACTCAGGCGCGTGCTTCGACTTCTCGGAGAACACGCAGGACCTGACCTCGATTTGCACCCTCAACACTATGGACGTGGACCGCGAGCTCACCACGGTCGAGTTTGCCTCGGCCACCTACGCGATCACCCTCACCCGGACCGGCACCGCCGGGACCGTGACAAGCAGCCCGGCCGGACTCACCTGCGGCGCGGGCTGCGCGAGCGCGACCCTCGCCGGCCAGGCCCCCAACTCCACGGTGACCCTGACCGCGACCACGGTCCTGAGCGCGGGCGCTCGCTGGCGCTGGTCCGCGTGGGGCGGCGCCTGCGCCAGCAATGCCAGTAACACCTGCGCCCTTGTGATGAATGGCAACAAGACCGTCTCAGTCACATTCACGCAGACCTGGCTGCTCACCGTCACATCGCCCACCAACGCGACGATTACCTCGAACATCTCGGGCTACAACTCGAGCGGCTACTCGACCGGTGCGGTCAACTGCGGCACGGGCGGCAGCGTCTGCCAGGTCTGGTTCGACACCGGCTCGACAGTGGTCCTGACCGCCACCGGCACGGGGGGCGCGACCGAGTACCGCGTGACGGGCTGGAGCAGCGCTGGGGGGCAGAGCTGCACCGGCGGCGCTGCCAGCGTGACCAACGGAATCGGTACATGCACGCTCACGATGACGGCCGCGCGCAACGCCGCCCTCGCCGCCGCCCCCGTGAAGGTCCAGACCCTCACGATCTCGCCGGAGCCTGCCGGTGGGACGGTCACGAGTACCGCTGGCCTCTACTCGAGCGCCGGCAACTGCGGTGACGCGGGCGACGCCTGCGTCACCTACTACGACGATGCAACCGCGGTCACCCTGACCGCCACCGCGAACTCGGACCACTCCTTCACCGGCTGGTCGTGGACCGGCGGCGCCAAGGGCACCTGCACCGGCACCACCAGCCCGTGCACCTTCGCCATCGGCGCCGACGAGACCGTCACCGCGACGTTCAAGCAGCAGTTCGAGATCACCGTCGACCGGGTCGGCAGCGGCGCGATCACCTTCGGCGGGGCGACCCCGCTCAGCGGCGACAGCTGCCCCACGGTGGCCACCACCGACTGCGTCGCGACCTTCAACGACGGCGACGTCGT
>JBJSXO010000223.1:0-2647 GCA_046086425.1 Actinomycetota bacterium
TTCCACGTCCACGACGAGCGCCACTTCGTCGAGAGCTACTCGCTGCGCCAGACCTGGGAGGTCGACGCGCACCCCGAAGAGGGGTGCGAGGGCCCCGTCGACCTGTACCTGTCGCTCGAGATCGATCCCCGGGTGCTGCTCGGCTTCGAGGACGCCGTGATCGAGCTGGCCGACGACGAGGACCCGCCCGACCGGTTCTTCTTCCCCCTGAACTTCACGTGGGGCCTGCCACCGCTGACCCATCCGCCCGACCTGCTGGTGCTCGCCACCGACCTGGCCGGTCTGGGTGGTCCGGCGCTGCCGTTGGAGGTGTCGGCGATCGACTCGATCCCCGAGGCGACCGATGCACCCGAGCGCGCGCTGCGGGTCATCGCCCGTCAGCAGCTGTCGTTGCTGCGCATCCGCGATGGCGATGCCGTCACGTGCGAGATGCTCGACCGGTGCCTGTCGGTCAGTCGGTACCTGCTCGAGCGGTCTGCCGACTGGCTCGACGAGTACCCGCGCTGAGCGCTGGTCGCGAGCGCAGGGGTCGCCGCCCGGACGTCGGCGCGCGGTGGGGCTCGGTGAAGAGCACCGCCCGGCCCCGGCCCTGCTCCTTCGCCCGGTAGAGCGCAGCGTCGGCATCGCGGACGAGCGTGTCGATGGTGGTCCGGTCGCCGGCCCCGATGGCGATGCCCACGCTGGCGCCGACCCGGGCGGTGACGCCGGTGAGGCGCACGGGCTCGGAGAGCGCACGGATGAGCCGCCCGGCGAGCGTGCCCATCTCCTTTGGGCTGGCCGACTGCTCGCACAGCACCACGAACTCGTCGCCGCCGAAGCGGGCGAGCGTGTCGCCGCGTCGCACCGACGCGCGCAACCGGGCCGCCACCTGCACGAGCAACTCGTCGCCGGTGGGGTGCCCGAAGCAGTCGTTGATGGGCTTGAACTGGTCGAGGTCGAGGAAGAGGACCGCCACCGCGGTGCCGCTGCGGTCGGCGCGCGCGAGCGCCTGGTTGCCGAGCTCCTGGAACAGGGCCCGGTTGGGGAGGGAGGTGAGGGGATCGTGGGTGGCCCGGTGCTCGAGCCGGGCCTGGGTGTGCTTGAGCTCGCTGATGTCGTGGGCGATCACCGAGCAGAGGCCGTCCCCTTTGCCGTCGCCGGGATGCATCTGGATCGTCACGGCCAGCGGCAGCTCGAGCCCGGCGCCGCTGCGGAGGGTGAGCTCGCCGGTCCAGGTGCCGCCCTCGGTCACCGCCGAGGCGATCACCGTCTCGACCAGCCGGGCCGAGGCGGGGACGAGCAGCCGGGCGATCCGGTCCCGCGAGGCGTCGCCCTCGGTCACCTGCATCAGCGTGCGGGCCATCTCGTTCGCGTAGAGCACGACCCCGGCGCGGTCGCACAGCAGGACCAGCTCGGTGCTGGCCTCGAGCGCCGCGTGGAGGAGGTGGAGGTGGGCCTCCGGGCTGCGGTGCGGCTGGGGGATGGAGGCGAGGGTCATCGGGTGGGGCCTCGGGGTCGGGGGCGCTCCTTCTGTGTCGGCACGCGGGCGGCCGGACCTGAGCCCGGATTCGGTCCGGCCATGGGCCACAATGGCGCGATGTCCATGCGCAGCGACTGCCGCCACTACGACAGCCGGACCTACGCCTCGGGCGAGGTCGTCCGCAAGTGCCGGCTCGACCTCGCCCCGGAGGCGCCCTGGCGCTGCCCCGACGACTGCCCGTCGTTCGAGTTGCGTCGCATCGACGTGGGCTGGCAGTACGGCAGCCTCGCGAGCGCCGTCACCCCCCCGGAGCCGGTGCCCGCGACCCCCGACGACGCGAGCGTGGCGGCGCTGCTCGACGAGGCAGAGGACATCGTCAACGCCGCGGCCCCCGACATCCTGGCGGAGTTCGGCCCGAAGACCAAGGGGCCGTTCCGCAAGCGCAAGAACAGCGGCAAGAGCAAGAAGAAGAAGAAGAAGTAGCGCCGCCGGCGGGAAGGCGCCGCGGCGGCCCTCCCGGCTAGCGTCTCGCAGGTCACCCACACCACACTGGGCCCGGAGGCTTCCCGCGTGAGCAAACAGATCCCGTTGGTCGACTACCTGGTGCTCGGGGACGAGCCCCACCTCGTGGCCCACGAGTGCACCGCCTGCGGAGCGCGGTACTTCGACCGCCGCAACGCGTGCGCCTCGTGTAGCGGGACCGACTTCACCTCGGCCCAGGTCCCTGATGAGGGCGTGCTGCGGACGTTCACGATCGTGACCTTCGCTGCGCCGGGGATCCCGGTTCCCTTCGTGGCCGGGGTCGTCGACTGCGGCGGCACGAGCGTGCGCGCCAACATCGTCGACGTCGAGCCGACACCCGAGGCCGTGAAGCTCGGGATGAAGGTCCGGCTCACCACGTTCCCCATCGGCGCCGACGGCGAGGGCACCGAGGCCGTCGGCTTCGGGTACGCCCCCGCCTGAGCCGCCCCGACTCCCGCACCGACCACGGCACCGAACGACCAAGGCACCGAACGACCAAGGCACCGAAAGAGGACTGTGATGAGCGAAGAGGTCTGGATCCTCGGGATCAACATGACGAAGTTCGGCAAGCACCCCGACAAGGACTCGGTGGACCTTGCCGCGGAGGCCGCGCTCGCCGCGCTGGCCGACGGTGGCGTCGAGATGAAGCAGATGAACATCCTCGCC
>JBJSXO010000224.1:0-9431 GCA_046086425.1 Actinomycetota bacterium
GGTCGCCGGATGCGCAGCCTACTCACGGTGCCGGCCTCCCGGCCCGACCTGGCCGAGAAGGCGCCCCGCGCCGCGCCCGACGCGCTGTTCCTCGACCTCGAGGACGGTGTGCCGGTGAACGCCAAGGAGTCGGCCCGGGCCAACGCCGTCGCGGCGGCACAGATGCTCACGCGCGCGCACCCGGGCATCCAGGTGTTCGTGCGAGTCAACGCCATCACGACGCCATGGTTCGCCGACGACGTGGCCACGGCCCTGGTGCCGGAGCTGACCGGGATCGTGGTGCCGAAAATCGAGTCCGCCGCGGACATCGCCGTGGTAGGTGACGCGCTCGCAGCGGCCGGCCTCGGGCACCTCGGGATCCTCGCCGGCATCGAGAGCGCGGCGGGCGTCGCCCGGGCCGAGGAGGTCCTGCGCGCCCCGGTGCGGTGGTGCTACTTCGGCGCCGAGGACTTCGTCGCCGACATGGGCGGCGTACGCACGGCCGCGAACCTCGAGGTGCTCTACGCGCGATCGCGCGTGGTGCTCGCGGCCCGCCTCGGCGGCGTCCACGCCATCGACCAGACCCTCGCCGACTTTCAGGAAGACGACCGCTACCGCCGCGACACCGCCAAGGCGCGGGCGCTCGGGTACCGGGGCAAGTTGTGCATCCACCCGGCGCAGGTTGCGCTCGCGCACGCAGTGTTCACGCCGTCGGCCGACGCGGTCGACCACGCGCGTCGGCTGCTCGCGGCCTACGAGGCCGCGGCGACCCGCGGTGAGGCCACGCTCGACTTCGAGGGCGAGATGGTCGACGAGCCGATGGCCCGGCGTGCCCGCGCCACGCTCGACGCCGCCGACGAGGCCTGACCGCGGCGCGTTCCGGAGACCTCAGGCGGGAACGTCCCCGGCGAGGGTGATGCGGTGCATGATCCTCGTGTACCCGTGGTAGTCGTTGATGGGGTTGTGCCACGCGCAGCGGTTGTCCCAGAGCGCCAGCGATCCGACCTCCCAGTGGAACCGGACGGTGTGCTCGGGGCGGACCGCGTGGGCGAACAGGTACTCGAGCAGCGGCCGGCTCTCCTCGGCCGTCATGCCGACGAACCGCTCGGTGTGGGCGGGGTTGACGTAGAGCGCCTTGCGACCGGTCTCGGGGTGGGTGCGCACCACCGGGTGCTCGGCGACGTACTCGCGGACGTCCTCGTGACCGCTGTCCTTGATGCGGTCCTCCCGGGTCTTCGACACGTCGGCCAAGGCCGAGGTGTTCACCGCCCGCAGCTCGGTGAGGAACTCCTGGAGGCCGGGCGACAGCGACTCGAAGGCCGCGTACATGCTCGCCCACAGCGTGTCGCCGCCGACCGGCGGGACCTCGCGGGCGACGAGCATCGTGGCCATCGGCGGCCGCTCGAGGTACGCGGTGTCGCTGTGCCACACGCCGCCGAAGTTCACGGTCTCGTGCGGCAGCTTGGCCACGGCGATGATCTCCGGGTAGCCGTCGATCCCCTTCACGAACGGGTACTCGACCGGTTGGCCGATGGTCCGGGCGAAGGCCATGAACGCGTCGGCGTCGAGCCGCTGGTCGCGGAAGTACACGACCAGGTGGTCGAGCCAGGCCCGGCGGATCGCCGCGACCGTCGCGTCGTCGAGGTCGGTGGCGAGGTCCACGCCGTGGATCTCGGCGCCCAGGGCGCCGGCGATGGGCCTCACCTCGATGGTGCGGGGGGCATCGCTCACCCCTCCGGTCTACACCACGGGCCACCTGTGCTCCAACTACGTTACCGCTGAGCGGAAACTGCGTTTCCGTTTGCGTCGCCCGGGGATTTCCCCGGACCGGGGCCGCGAGAGAGGATGCCCCCATGACCGATCACGAGGCGATCGCCCGGGTGGTGGCCCGGTACTGCCACCTCCTCGACGACGGGCGCTGGGACGAGTTCGCCGACCTGTGGGCGACCGACGCCGAGCTGGTGCTGCGGGGCGAGGTGGTCCGGGGCCGTGACGCCATCCGGCGCACCATCGAGGAGACCCAGCCGCCCGAGCGCCGGGGCCGGCACCTGGCGGTGAACCTGGAGGTGGACGTGACGGGCGACCGGGCCACCGGGCTGTGCGACTTCATGTTCTGGGCCCGCAACCGTGAGGGGGCGCCCGTGCTGCGGTTCCTCGGCCGCTACGCCGACGCCCTGGCGCGCGCCGACGGCGTCTGGCGGTTCACCCGCCGCGAGATCGAGTTCTTCTGACCGGGGAGCCGGACCGGGTGCTCCTGACCAGGGGCTCCTGATGGTCCGGACCCAAGTGATCGGTGACACAATCCTCGTCCACTGCGCGAGCCAGGGGGCTGCACCGACATGACCGCGAACGGCAACGACGGCCTCTCGATCGAGGAGCTGCGGGAGCGCTACCGGATCGAGAAGGAGAAGCGGCTCCGTCCCGACGGCAACAAGCAGTTCCGGGAGCTGCGCGGCGAGTACCAGCAGCTCGACGTCGACACCTACGCCGACCCGAACTTCACCCGTGACCCGATCGTCGAGGAGACCGGCGTCGTGGTCGTGGGCGCCGGGTTTGCCGGGATGCTCACCGCGATCAACCTCACGAAGCAGGGCATCACCGACTTCCGCGTGGTGGAGAAGGCGGGCGACTTCGGGGGCACGTGGTACTGGAACCGGTACCCGGGTTGCATGTGCGACGTCGAGTCCTACACCTATCTGCCGATGCTCGAGCAGACGGGCTACATGCCCACCGAGCGGTACGCGAGCGCCACCGAGATCTTCGAGTACTGCCAGCTGCTCGGGCGGACGTTCGACCTCTACCCGCGCGCGCTGTTCCAGACCGTGATCACCGGAGCCGAGTGGGACGACGCCGCGGGGCGATGGCTGGTGACCACCTCACGCGGCGACCGGCTGTCGTCGAAGTTCGTGGTCGTGGCCGGAGGCATCCTCCACAAGCCGAAGCTCCCCGGCATCCCCGGGATCGAGGACTTCGCCGGGAAGATGTTCCACACCAGCCACTGGGACTACGGGTACACCGGCGGCAGCCCGCGTACGCCGATGGACAAGCTGGCCGACAAGCGCGTCGGCATCGTCGGCACCGGCGCCACCGCCGTGCAGGCCGTGCCGCAGCTGGCGAAGGCGGCCAAGGAGCTCTACGTGTTCCAGCGGACGCCGAGCGCCGTGGGCGTGCGCGACAACCGCCCGACCGACGTCGAGTGGTTCCGCAGTCTCGAGCCGGGGTGGCAGGCCGAGCGCATCGAGAACTTCACCCATGCGGTGACGGGCGTGCAGCCCGCACAGGATCTCGTGCACGACGGCTGGACCGAGGTCATGTGGGTGAACACCCAGCGGGCCTGCGACGACCCCGAGGAAGCGGCCGCGCTCGAGCGCAGCGACTTCGAGACGATGGAGAGCCTCCGGCGCCGGGTGGACGAGATCGTCGAGGATCCCGAGACCGCCGAGAAGCTCAAGGCCTACTACGGGAAGAACTGCAAGCGGGTGTGCTTCCACGACGAGTACCTGCCGGCGTTCAACCGGCCCAACGTGCACCTCGTGGACACCGACGGCCGGGGCGTGGAGGAGATCACCGCCACCGGCGCCGTGGTGGCCGGGGTCGAATACCCGCTCGACTGCCTGATCTTCGCGTCGGGCTTCGAGACCACCACCGACTACGAGGGCCGGGTCGGGTTCGACCCGGTCGGGCGCGACGGCATCCCGCTCAGCGAGCGCTGGTCCGAAGGGGCCCGCACGCTGCACGGGATCCTCTCCGGCGGCTTCCCGAACTTCTGCATCATCAGCTTCCTGCAGGCCGGCTTCGGGACCAACTTCGTGCACTTCCTGGCCAAGTCGGCCGAGCACGTGGCCACGCTGATCGCTCGCTGCGAGTCCGAGGGCATTGCCACCATCGAGGCCACGCCCGAGGCCGAGGACGAGTGGCTCATGGTGCTGTACGGCACCGCAGCCGGCGCGGCGACCTACTCGGCGACCTGCACGCCGGGCTACTACAACAGCGAGCAAGGCGAGATCGACGCCAAGGGCGCGCGCAACCTCGTGTACGCCGGCAGCCTCCTCGACTACGCCGGCTACCTCGAGCGCTGGCGCGCGACCGATGACCTGCCGGGAGCCCAGATCACCCGGGTCGGCGGATCGGCCTGACGACCGAGGATGGGGCCATGGCGATGACGCAGCGTGAGGACGGGGAGCCGACGGAGCCGACGTCACGCGACACGCCTGAGCAGGCGGAGTTCCGCGACGAGGTGCGCGCGTTCCTGGTTGCGAACGCGACGCCTCGCGGCGAGGCGAGTCCATGGGCCGTCACCATGCACCGCAGCCAGGACACGGCCCGGCGGGCGTTCGAGGCCGGCCGAGCCTGGCAGCGCACGCTGTCCGAGCACCGGCTGGCGGGACTCACCTATCCGGTTGAGCTCGGCGGGCGCGGCGGCTCGGCGTGGCACGAACGCGTCTACAACGAGGAAGCGCGGGGCTACGACGCCTCGTCGGGATTCGTCAGCGCCACCATCGCCATGCTCGGTCCGACGCTCATGCAGCACGCCAGCGACGCGCAGAAGGCCGAGTACGTGCCCCGACTCCTCTCCGGGGAGTACGCGTTCTGCCAGCTGTTCAGCGAGCCGGGGGCCGGCAGCGACCTCGCCGGGCTCGCCTGCCGTGCCGTGCGCGACGGCGACGAGTTCGTGGTCACCGGCCAGAAGGTGTGGAACTCGGCCGCGCAGTTCTGCAACTGGGGCATGCTCCTCGTGCGCACCAATCCCGACGTGCCCAAGCACCGGGGTATCACCTTCCTGCTCGTCGACATGGCGACCCCGGGCATCGAGGCGCGGCCGTTGGTCCAGGCCACCGGGGCCTCCGAGTTCAACGAGGTGTTCCTCAACGACGTACGGGTTCCGGTCGCCAACGCAATCGGTGAGGTCGACGGCGGCTGGGTGCCGGCCCGCACCGTGCTCTCGAACGAGTCCGCGTTCATCGGGGGCGGGAGCACCGCGGCGGGCAGCCGGTTCGAGCGGCTCCTCTCGCTCGCCGACCGCCACGGCTCGCGTGGCGATGCCGACATCCGCCAGCGCCTCGCCGACTCCTTCATCCGCGAGCGGATCGTGGGGGTGATGGGGGAGCGGATCATGGCTGCAGTCCGCCAGCGCCAGGCTCCACCGGTGGACCCGGCAGCACTCAAGCTCTTCACCACCGAGAGCCGGGTGCGCTCGGGCAACCTGGCCATGGCGATCCGCGGTCCCGCCGGGCCGACCGGGGACGACGAGGTCGCGATCTGGACCCAGATGGAGCTGCTCGGCCGGTACTCGATCTCCATCGGCGGCGGCACCGACGAGGTCCAGAAGAACAACCTGGCCGAGCGGGCGCTGGGCCTGCCCCGTGAGCCGCGCACCGACCACGAGATGCCGTGGAAGGACGTTCCCCGGAGCTGACCCGGGTGGGCGCGGGACCCGACGCGGCCCGCTAGCGTCCGGGCGTGCTTCCTCGCCGGCTCGTCCTCCTGGTCCTGGTCGTCCTCGTCGCCCTCGGCGGCTCCGGAATGCTCGACGCGGGCGCGCAGACGCTGCCCGGCGAGCCGGCCGCACCCGGTGACGTCGGACCGGGGAAGCCGGAGTACGCCGTCGGCCGCCGCACGATCGACGTCACCTCGGAGCCCGGCCGCACGGTGACCACCGACGTCTGGTACCCGGCCAAGCCCACCGCCGGCACGGCGAAGTCCGTGTACGCGATCCCGGGTGCGTCCTACACGTCGTCGGTGGCCTACGACGCCCCGCCTGTGGCGCCCGGCGGCCCGTTCCCGCTGATCGTCTACTCGCACGGCTCGGGCGGGCAGCGCTTCGTCTCCGCGTTCCTCACCGAGGCGCTCGCGGCGCGCGGCTACGTCGTGGTCTCGGCCGACCACACCGGCAATACCGCCCTCGACCGGTTCACCAACACCACGCTCGCGCCCGCCGACGTCGTGCGGATCCGGCCCCTCGACATCCGGGCCGAGATCGCCGCGCTGGTGGCGGCGTCTGGCGACCCGGCGAGCCCCTTCTCCGGCGCGGTCGACGCGCGCCGGATCGGGATGGTGGGGCACTCGGCCGGCGGCATGGGCGTGCTGCAGACCGCGGCCGACGGGGTGGGCCCCGCCGCTCCGGACGGCGTGCGCGCGGTCGTGGGCATCGGCACCTACGTGGCGCCCGTCACCGACGCGCAGCTCGCCGCCCTTGCGCTCCCCGTGATGCTGATCAGTGGGACGCTCGACGACGTCACCCCGATCAGCACCGAGACCGAGCGGGCGTGGAGGCTGATCCCGGGCGACCCGCTCGTCCGGGTCGACCTCACCGGGGTCGGTCACCAGTCCTATACCGACGTCTGCCACTACTCCGACCTCGTCGACGCCCGTCCCAGCATCCCCGCGGCGCTGGTCAGCACGATCAAGTCCCTCACCGAGAGCGCGTGCACCCCGGAGTTCCTCCCGATCGCGACCGCCCACAAGATCATCGACCGGTACGTGGTCGGGTTCTTCGACCGCTACGTCAAGGGCGAGCGTGACGCGGCGGCATTCCTGAAGGCCCAGAGCCGGAAGGTCGAGCGCGTCCGCGCCAAGCGCTGAGCCCACCGCTGAGCCCACCGCCAGGAGGACCCATGGCCCGTCCCTCGCACCCCGTCCCGAGCCCCGCCGAGCTGCCGCCGGACCTGTTCCTGCCGGAGCCGACGCCGCGTGAGGTGAAGTACACGGTGATCTCGGTGGACGATCACGTGTGCGAGCCGCCCCACACCTTCGAGGGCCGCATGCCGGACGCGCTCGCGGCGCGTGCCCCCCGGATCGTCGAGACCGAGCAGGGTCACCAGGTGTGGGAGTTCGAGGGCGAGCGCCACTTCCAGGTGGGGATGAACGCGATCGCGGGCCGGCGGCCCGAGACGATCACGATCGAGCCCTTCCGCTTCGACCAGATGCGGCCGAGCTGTTACGACTTCGACGCGCGGATCGCCGACATGGACATCACCGGGGTGTGGGCCGCGGTGAACTTCCCGTCCCAGATCACCGGCTTCTCGGGTCGCGTCTTCTTCCAGGCCCGGGACCAGGAGCTGGGCCTGGCCTGCACCCGGGCCTGGAACGACTGGCTGTACGAGGAGTGGCACCAGCCGCACCCCGACCGCATCATCCCGGTGGGCATCACCCACCTCGCCGATCCCGTCCACGCCGCCGACGAGATCCGCCGCAACGCGGCGCGGGGGTTCACCGGCGTGAGCTTCCCCGAGCGCCCGCACGACGTCGGCCTGCCGTCCCTGTGGGACCGTGCGCATTGGGACCCGATCATCGCGGCGTGCGTGGAGACCGAGACCGTGGTGTGCCTGCACGTGGGCAGCTCGGGCATGTCGGGCTTCCCGCCCGGCGCCGCGAGCTTCGAGCTCGGCGCAGTGCTGTTCGGCCAGCAGTCGCTGCGCACTGCGGCCGAGTGGCTGTGGTCGGGCTACCCGCTGCGCCACCCCGACCTCAAGATCGCCCTGAGCGAAGGTGGGATCGGGTGGGTGGCCATGCTCATCGACCGCCTCGACAACCTCGTCGACCGGTCGGGCTACGGCGGGAAGTGGGACGAGCGGCCGAGCGACGTGCTGCGGCGGAACTTCTGGTTCTGCACGCTCGACGACCCGTCGACCATCGTCACCCGCCACACCATCGGGGTGGAGAACATCATGGTCGAGTGCGACTTCCCCCACGGCGACGGCACGTGGCCCGACACTCAGCTGGTCATCGAGAAGGTGTGGGGCGACCTGCCTGCGAAGGAGCTGCGGATGATGTGCAGCGAGAACGCCGCGAAGCTCTACCGCCACCCGCTCCCCGACGTCGTGCTTCCCCTCGACGACTGACGCCGCAGCGCCGGGTGTTCTCGGTCTCGCAGGTCTTCAGCGGCCGGTCGCCTCGGCGATCTTGAACACCCGCAGCGCGTTCTCCCGCAGGAACTTGGGCCACACCTCGTCCGTGAAGCCGACGCCGGGCAGGTCGGCGAACTGGCGCTCGAGGGTCAGGCCCGCCGGGAAGTACCCGCAGTACATGATCTTGTCGGCGCCGCGCGTGTTGGCGTACTTGATGATGTCCTCTGGGTAGTGCTTGGGGGCGAAGGCGCTGGTGAGGTAGTGCAGGCCGGGCCACTTGAGCATGAGCTTCACCGCGAGCGCAGTCCACGGCTCGCAACCGTGCATGGTGCAGAGGGTGAGCTCGGGGAAGTCGTAGCAGACCCGGTCGAGGCGCATGACCTCCTGCGGGGAGCTCGGCATGCGCGGGCCGACGATGCCGGCGTTGACGCACACCGGGATGTCGAGCTCCACGGCCCGCATGTAGATCGGGTACATGAGTGGGCTGTCGATGTCGACCTGGGGCACCTGGCCGCACGGGAACACCGACACCGCCACGATGCCGTGGTCCTCCCTGGCCCGGGTCATCGCCCGGATCGCCTCCATGCCCTGGTTCGGGTTGACCGAGAGGTTGAGGACGAAGCGGCTCGGGTAGCGCTCGCGGGCTTCGAGGCTGCGCGGGTTCAACCCGGTCATGGCGACCTCGATGCCGAAGGCGTCCATCTTGTCGACGACCCACTGCACGACGTCGGTGTCGGGGTCGACGACGTCGGGCACGCCCTTGAACATGTACTCGGCGGGGAACTCGAAGTCGCGGGCGCTCTGCTCGTCCTTGAGCAGCGGCCGGAAGAAGTCGTAGGTCGCCTTCTTCTCCTCGATGCTGGTGTGGGGGAACCCCAGCATCAGGTCGACGATCCCGATGTCGGTCGGCATGGGCATCGCAGGAGCGTAGGTCAGTCGACGGGTGGGCGCTCGTCCGCCATCTCGCGCAGCCGGTTCTTGAGGATCTTGTCGAGCGTGCCGAGTGGGAACGCGTCGACGACGTACACCGCCCGGGGCACCTTGAACCCGGCCAGGTTGGCCCGGCTGGTCGAGATGAGGTCGGCCTCGAGCGCGGCCTGGTCGTGGTCGCCCGGGGCCAGGATCACGAACGCGACCGGCACCTCGTCGAGGAACGCGTGCTGCTTGCCGACCACCGCCACCGATTGCACCGCGGGGTGGGCGAGCAGGAGGTCCTCGACCTCCTTCGCCGACACGTTCTCGCCACCCACCTTGAGCAGGTCCTTGTCGCGCTCCTGGTAGAAGACGTTGCCGGCCTCGCCCATCTTCACCAGGTCGCCGGTCTTGAACCAGCCGTCCGCAAACGCCCTCGCATTGGCCTCGGGGTTGTCGTGGTACTCGAGGAAGAGCTGGATGCCGCGGGTCGCCCGCAGCCAGAGCTCACCGGTGCGACCGTCGGTGCAGAGCTCGCCGGTGTCCTGGTCGACGACCGCGATCTCGTAGCCCGGGGTGACGTGGCCCATGGACCGCGCGGGGAGCCGCTCGGCCGGCTTGCCGGTGATGGCGTGGGTGACGGTCTCGGTCATGCCGTACGCGGCGTAGATCGCGATGCCGGTCGCGGCGTCG